>NZ_RZQP01000086.1:0-23168 GCF_003998165.1 Mesorhizobium sp. M7A.F.Ca.US.007.01.2.1
CGCGGAAATAGTCGAGCAGAGCGTCAAGTTCTTGGCGCGGCAGCGTCGAGGCTTCGATCAGGCGCAGATCCTCGTCGCGGCATTCGCCGGGCAGCAGCGCCAGTTTTATGCCGCGTTCGCGGGCGGTCGAGGCAAGCTGGTCGCAGCCGTAGCGCCACCAGTCGTAGCCGCCGAGGATGCGCACGAGGATGATCTTGGCATGGCGGGCGACGCTGTCGACCCAGAGGTCGACGGACATCGGATGGCGCAGGTCGCGCAACGCCGCCAGCCGCATCGAGGGCAGGCGGTCGGCATCGGCCTTCCACGCTGCCGCCAGTCCGGCGAGGTCGCTGTCGGTGAAGGACAGCGCCACGATATCCGCCGGAGTCTGCCGCAGATCGACCGGCTCGGCGAGGTCGTCGAGCGAGGCGGATGTCGTGGTGAGGATGTGCATCGCGACCCGTGTCCGAAATCAGCCGGCGAGTATACGCTCGATCGCCGGGCGGTTCAGCCCCTTCAGGCCGATGACGACGAGGCGCGAACGGCGGTCATCCTCAGCGGTCCAGGCACGGTCATAGTAATGATTGACGCGCGGTCCGACGGCCTGCAGCAACAGCCGCATCGGCTTGCCGCCGACCTCGACGAAGCCTTTTACACGCAGCACGTTCTCTTCTTCGGCGACGATGGCGACGCGCTTTGCCAGCTCGTCCGGATTGGCGATCGAGGCAATATCGACAATGAAGGTGTCGAAGTCGTCGTGCTCGTGGTCGAATGCGCCGTCATGATGGGATTTGCGGTTTTCGATGTCGTCCTCGACGGCGAGACCGAGCCCGAGCAGCACCGAGGGATCGACCTTGCCATGCGACGTCGGCACGATCTTTACGGCGCGGGCGGAGTGTTCGCCAATGATGGCATTGGCGCGGGCAGTGCCGGCGGCGTCCATCAGGTCGCTCTTCGACAGGATGATCAGGTCGGCGCAGGCGATCTGGTCCTCGAACACTTCTTCCACCGGATCGTCGTGGTCGAGTGTCTCGTCCCCGGCGCGCTGCGCCTGCAGGGCATCCATGTCGTTGGCGACGCGGCCTTCGGCCAATGCCGGTCCGTCGACCACGGCGATGACGCTATCGACGGTCACCCGGCTTTTCACGCTCGGCCACTGAAAGGCCTGGACCAGCGGCTTGGGCAGTGCCAGGCCCGAGGTTTCGATCAGGATATGGTCGACCTTCGGCGTCAGCGACAGGATTTGGTCGAGCGCCGGGACGAAATCATCGGCGACAGTGCAGCAGATACAGCCATTGGCCAGTTCGACGATGTTTTCCTCCGGACAAGTATCGATGCCGCAACCTTTGAGAATCTCGCCGTCGATGCCGATGTCGCCGAATTCGTTGACGATGATGGCAATGCGCTTGCCGCCGGCGTTTTCCAGGAGATGGCGGACCAGCGTCGTCTTGCCGGCGCCGAGGAAGCCAGTGACGACGGTGCAGGGAACGCGGGAGAGGTTCGCAGACGAATCTGAGGCAGTCATGGTCAGTCCTTCAGCATGTCGAGGGGAGGGATGCGGGCAACGAGGCCACGCTTCAGGCTATCGGGACGGCCACGCCAGGGAATGAGACCGTCGGTCGAGGTGGCGAAAAGCTTGGCGCCCGTGACGAGGTCGGCGCCGCTGGTCGCGGTCAGGTCGCCGAAGACATAGCTCCAGCAGCCGTCGCGCAGGATCGCGGCGCTGAGGCGCCGCTTGCAATTGCCAAGGCATTCGACGCTGCGGATGCGGATATCGTCGCCAGCGGCGGCGCGGCGCGTGTCGTCCGTCAGCAATTCGCCGGCGCGGGGATGAGCGTCGGAGCCGGTCTCATTGCGGCAGGAGGCGCAGACGATGATCGTGACGCCGGCCAAGGCATCATCATGGCCGGACGAAATATCCGCTGTGCCAGCCGAAAAACTGCTGTCGTGGTCCAAAGATCGGGCTCCTTGCCCGGAAACCCGCCGGGCGATCGGATTCTACAGTCGCAGACGGCAGGTCTCCTGGCTCGCGAGTCATCGCCTTGGGTAGCCGCCTTCCCGGGAATTCCCAGTGGTTTTCGGCCTTGGCTCTTCGCTTACAGTTGCGGGGACAGCCGCGGATTTGGGATTTTGCCCCGCACCGCATTCCCTCTTAGCCCTTGCCGTTGCGGGCAAGGGACCATCTGGAACCGGATTTAGGCTTTTGCGGGCGGCGGTGTCAACGCGAGCTTACGACACGGCTATGTCGGCCAGCGCCGCGCCCAAATCGCCGGCAGGCGTCACTTCGATGCGTTCGAGCCCGAGCCAACCTTGCATCTGCTTCAATTCCTCGAACAGCTCCGCAGCGGTTTCAGGCGGCGCACCGGGCTCGGCATAGGCCGCATGGACCCGCAGTATGCTGGCCGGGCGATCGGCCTTGAGGTCGACGCGTGCCACGATCCTGTCGCCGAGCAGGAACGGCAGGACATAATAGCCATACTGCCGCTTGTCGGCCGGTGTGTAGATCTCGATGCGGTAGTGGAAATCGAACAGCCGCTCGGTGCGCGAGCGCTCGAAGACGACCGGATCGAAGGGTGCCAGCAAGGCGCGGGCCTCGACTTTGCGCGGCAGACGGGCGTCCCGGTGAAGATAGGCCGGCTTGTCCCAGCCTTCGACACGCACCGGCAGCAACTCGCCCGTTTCAACCAGTTCCTCCAACCGGCCTTTCATATCGGCCGGCGACAGGCGGAAATAGTCGCGCAAATCGCTTGAAGTCGCCACGCCGTGGGCGCGGGCGGAAATGCGCAGCAATTCGCGGTGCGCGTCCTCAGGCGTCGGCACCGGCAGATCGAGGATCGCCTGCGGCAGCACGCGCTCGGGCAGGTCATAGAAGCGCTCGAAACCGCGGCGGTGCGCCGTGGTGATGCGGCCGGCCCAGAACAGCCATTCGAAGGCGTGTTTGGCATCGCTCCAGCCCCACCAGCCGCCCGAACCTTTCTGGCCCTCCAGCGCGGAAGCGGCGATCGGGCCGCGCTCGGCGACCTCGCGGTAGATCTCTTCGATGTAGGCGGCGTGCTCGCGGCCCCATTTGGCGAGACCCAGATACATTTCCTCGCCCCGCTCGGCGCGCTGCATGCGCCAGCGCATCAGCGGGTATGTCTCGACCGGCAGGAAGGACGCCTCGTGCGCCCAGTATTCGAAAACCGTGCGCTTACGCGTCACGGCCGCGTTGTCGAGCAGCGAGAACGGGTAGGGGCCAAGGCGCGAATAGAGCGGCATATAATGAGCGCGCACCACCGCGCTGACGGAATCGATCTGCAACAGGCCGGTGCGGGAGAGCGTGCGGGCAAAATGCCGGCGGTCGGGCGTGCCGGTCGGGCGAGGATCGAGGAACCCTTGGGCGGCAAGGGCGATGCGCCGGGCCATCGGGAGCGAGATCTTTTCCTTCATGCAGGTATCACTTTGACGTGTTTTGACCGAGGGTCGAATGGCTGATTCCAACCCATGCTAGCAGGGTTTTGGCAGCATTCATGTCAGGAGAGAAAAGTGGAGTAAAAAGCGAAGGAAATCAAACAGGAGCGGATCGGACCAGTTTGCCGCGATATGCCGTCCAGGTCGATGTTTTGAACAAGGTTTGACTTGCTTCGCTGGAAGTGCTGCGCTAACCCTCGCCGCGTTGCAGCATAGGCCCTTAAAACGGTTCAGCGGTTAAACTGTCACGCTTCCGCATTAGGGTCCGGTGCTGTAATCAACGTGGATTGGCGCCAACGGAAAGCCGAGCATGAACGCACTCTTGAGCTCATACCTGCCCATCGTCCTGTTCATAGGCGTGGCGCTGGTTGTCGGCCTGGCGCTGCTGGCCGCGCCCTTCCTGGTGGCCTACCGCAATCCCGATCCCGAAAAGCTTTCCGCCTACGAGTGCGGTTTCAACTCGTTCGACGACGCCCGCATGAAGTTCGACATCCGTTTCTACCTGGTGTCGATCCTGTTCATCATCTTCGACCTGGAAGTAGCCTTCCTGTTTCCGTGGGCGGTGTCGTTTTCGAAGATCGGCATGCTCGGTTTCTGGTCGATGATGGTTTTTTTGGCGGTGCTGACCATCGGCTTTGCCTATGAATGGAAAAAAGGAGCGCTGGAATGGGATTGAACGACAGTTCAGGCACCCTCGTCGCGCCGAAGCCCAAGGGCATCATCGATCCCAACACCGGCAGGCCGGTGGGGGAGGACGATCCCTTCTTCCTCGAGATCAACAACGAGTTGGCCGACAAGGGCTTTCTGGTCACTTCGACCGAGGCGCTCATCACCTGGGCGCGCAGCGGGTCGCTGATGTTCATGACGTTCGGCCTCGCCTGCTGCGCGGTCGAGATGATCCACACCTCGATGCCGCGCTATGATTCGGAGCGGTTCGGCGTCGCGCCACGCGCGTCTCCGCGCCAGTCCGACATCATGATCGTCGCCGGCACGCTGACCAACAAGATGGCGCCGGCGCTGCGCAAGGTCTACGACCAGATGCCGGAGCCGCGCTACGTCATCTCGATGGGCTCCTGCGCCAATGGCGGCGGCTATTACCACTATTCCTATTCGGTGGTGCGCGGCTGCGACCGCATCGTGCCGGTCGACATCTATGTGCCCGGCTGTCCGCCGAGCGCCGAAGCGCTGCTCTACGGCATTCTTCTCTTGCAGAAGAAGATCCGCCGCACCGGCACGATCGAACGGTAAATCCATGACCGCATCCCTGAGCGAACTGTCGACCTATCTCGGCGAGAAGCTGATCGGCCGCGTGAACGAGGCTGATATCGCCTATGGCGAACTCACCATCCATGTCGAGCCGCGCGATCTGGTCGAGGTGATGACCTTCCTGCGCGACGATGCGCGCTGCCAGTTCATCTCGATCATCGATGTCTGCGGCGCCGACTATCCGTCGCGGGCCAAGCGTTTCGACGTCGTCTATCACCTGTTGTCGCCGAAGCAGAATGTGCGCGTCCGCGTCAAGGTGCAGGCCGACGAGGAAACCATGGTGCCGTCGATCACCGGCGTCTATCCCGGCGCCGACTGGTTCGAGCGCGAGACCTACGATCTCTACGGCGTTTTGTTCTCCGGCCATCCCGACCTGCGCCGCCTGCTGACCGACTATGGCTTCGAAGGCCATCCCTTGCGCAAGGATTTCCCGCTGACCGGCTTCGTCGAGGTGCGCTACGACGACGAGGCCAAGCGCGTTATCTATGAGCCGGTCGAGCTCAAGCAGGAATTCCGCAATTTCGATTTTCTGTCCCCGTGGGAAGGTACGGATTACGTGCTGCCGGGTGACGAGAAGGCAAAGCAGTAAATGGCTGAAACCTCCGTCCGCAACTTCAACATCAATTTCGGCCCGCAACACCCCGCGGCGCACGGCGTTTTGCGCCTTGTGCTGGAGCTGGACGGCGAAGTCGTCGATCGCGTCGATCCGCATATCGGACTGCTGCATCGCGGTACCGAAAAGCTGATCGAAGCCAAAACCTATCTGCAGGCGGTACCCTATCTCGACCGGCTCGACTATTGCGCGCCGATGAACCAGGAACATGCCTTTGCGCTGGCCGCCGAGCGTCTGCTCGGCATCGAGGTGCCGAAGCGTGGCCAGGTGATCCGCGTTCTCTACAGCGAGATCGGCCGCATCATGTCGCACATCCTCAATGTGACGACGCAGGCGATGGACGTCGGTGCGCTGACGCCGCCGCTGTGGGGCTTCGTCGAACGCGAAAAGCTGATGGTGTTCTATGAGCGCGCCTCCGGTTCGCGCATGCATGCCGCTTATTTTCGGCCCGGCGGCGTCCATCAGGACCTGCCGCGTCAACTGGTCGAGGACATCGGCAAGTGGATCGACCCGTTCCTGAAGTCGATCGACGACCTCGACCGGCTGCTGACCGGCAACCGCATCTTCAAGCAGCGCAATGTCGATATTGGCATCGTCTCGCTGGCGGATGCCTGGGCCTGGGGTTTTTCGGGCGTGATGGTGCGTGGCTCGGGTGCAGCCTGGGATCTGCGCAAGTCGCAACCCTATGAATGCTATTCGGAGATGGATTTCGATATTCCGATCGGCAAGAACGGCGACTGCTTCGACCGCTACCTCGTGCGCATGGAAGAAATGCGCCAGTCGGCGAAGATTATGCGCCAGTGCGTCGACCTTTTGCTCGGCAAGGAGAGCACCGGCCCGGTGTCGAACCTCGATGGCAAGGTGGTGCCGCCCAAGCGCCAGGCAATGAAGCGCTCGATGGAAGCGCTGATCCATCACTTCAAGCTCTACACCGAGGGTTATCGCGTGCCGGCCGGCGAGGTTTACGCCGCTGTCGAGGCGCCGAAGGGCGAATTCGGCGTCTATCTGGTTTCCGACGGCTCCAACAAGCCCTACCGCTGCAAGCTGCGCGCGCCGGGTTTCGCGCATCTGCAGGCGATGGATTTCCTCTGCCGCGGCCACATGCTGGCCGACGTCACCGCCGTTCTCGGCTCCCTCGACATCGTGTTTGGTGAGGTCGATCGCTAAATGTCAGTCCGCCGTCTCGCAGAAGCCAGCGTCCAGCCAGCATCCTTCGCCTTCAACCGGGCGAATGCCGCGGCTGCGAAGCAATGGATCAAGAAGTACCCGAAGGGCCGTGAACAGTCGGCCATCATCCCGCTTCTGATGATAGCACAGGAGCAGGAAGGTTGGGTGACGAAGGCGGCGATCGAGACGATCTCCGACATGCTCGGCATGCCGCGCATCCGCGGGCTGGAAGTCGCGACCTTCTACACGCAGTACCAGTTGAATCCGGTCGGCACGCGTGCGCACATCCAGGTCTGCGGCACCACGCCCTGCATGCTGCGCGGTTCGGAAGCGCTGATGGATGTCTGCCGCTCCAAAGTCCATCACGACCAGTTCCACACCAACGACAAGGGAACCTTGTCCTGGGAAGAGGTGGAATGCCTCGGTGCCTGCGTCAACGCGCCGATGGTGATGATCTTCAAGGACACGTTCGAGGATCTGACGCCGGAACGCCTGGCTGAAATCATCGATCTCTATGACGCCGGCAAGGGTGCTGCGGTGGAACCGGGGCCGCAGAATGGCCGCACCGGCTCGGAGCCGGCCTCCGGCCTCACCACGCTGAAGAGCGAAAAGGCGATCCTCAAGTCGACCCGCGACAGGGAAGCCAGGGAGGCGGCCAAGGCCGCCAGGGCGGCACCCGACGCGATCGTCGCAGCGCCGGTGCCGGCCGCGGCCCCTGTCGCACCGTCCAACACCAGCAAGCCGAAGACCGACGCCCCTGAAACCAGCCCGGCGTTGAAGACGCCTTCAAAAACCAAGGTCGCGCCGGCGGTTGAAAAGGCGGCGAGTGTTGCCGCTCCACTGCATTCGGCCGCCAATGCCAACAAGGCAGACTCCAAAGTCGAGCAGGTTTCCAAGCAGCGCAGTGGCCCCATCACCAAGGCCGAGCCGGCCTCCGCCTTCAAGGCGCCAGAGGTCAAGGTACCGGCCGCCAAGCCGGCCAAACCGTCGCTCGGGGACAAGAACCGCCCGGCCGGCATCGACAGGCCGGCACAGGTCGATGACCTCAAACTGATCTCCGGCGTCGGCCCCAAGATCGAGGGCATCCTGCATACGCTGGGCATCTTTACCTTCGCGCAGGTCGCGTCGTGGAAGAAGGCCGAACGCGAGTGGGTGGATGGCTATCTCTCTTTCCAGGGCCGCATCGATCGCGACGACTGGGTCAAGCAGGCCAAGGCGCTCGCCAAGGGTGGCGTCGCCGAATACATCCGCGTCTTCGGCAAGAAGCCGGTCTGAGGGACGAAAAATGCTCGGGGATAAAGACCGCATCTTCACCAATATCTACGGCCTGTTCGACAAGTCCTTGGCCGGCGCGATGGCGCGCGGCGCCTGGGATAACACGCCCGGCATCGTCGCCAAGGGCCGCGAGTGGATCGTCAACGAGATGAAGGCGTCGGGCCTGCGCGGCCGTGGCGGCGCCGGCTTTCCGACCGGCCTCAAATGGTCGTTCATGCCCAAGCAGAGCGATGGCCGGCCGAGCTATCTCGTGATCAACGCCGACGAATCCGAGCCCGGCACCTGCAAGGACCGCGACATCCTGCGCAACGACCCGCACACGCTGGTCGAGGGCGCGCTGCTTGCCGGTTTCGCCATGGGTGCGGTTGCCGCCTACATCTATGTGCGCGGCGAGTTCATCCGCGAGCGCGAGGCGCTGCAGCGCGCGATCGAGGAGGCCTATGAGGCCAAGCTGATCGGCAAGAACAACACCTCCGGCTACGATTTCGACATCTACATGCACCACGGCGCCGGCGCCTATATCTGCGGCGAGGAGACAGCGCTCCTCGAAAGCCTCGAAGGCAAGAAGGGCCAGCCGCGGCTGAAGCCGCCATTCCCGGCCAATGTCGGCCTCTATGGCTGCCCGACCACGGTCAACAATGTCGAATCGATCGCGGTTGCGCCGACCATCCTGCGCCGCGGTGCGGCCTGGTTCTCGTCCTTCGGCCGGCCCAACAATGTCGGCACCAAGCTGTTTTGCATCTCCGGCCATGTCAACAATCCGTGCACGGTCGAAGAGGCGATGTCGATCCCGTTCCGCGAACTGATCGAGACGCATTGCGGCGGCATTCGCGGCGGCTGGGACAATCTTTTGGCGGTCATACCGGGCGGCGCTTCGGTGCCGCTGGTGCCGGCCGAGCAGATCATCGACGCGCCGATGGATTTCGACGCGCTGCGCGACCTCAAATCCGGCCTTGGAACCGCGGCTGTCATCGTCATGGACAAGTCGACCGATGTCGTGAAGGCGATCGCGCGGCTTTCCTACTTCTACAAGCACGAGAGCTGCGGCCAGTGCACGCCATGCCGCGAAGGCACCGGCTGGATGTGGCGGGTGATGGAACGGCTGGTGCGCGGCGAGGCGCAGAAGCGCGAGATCGATATGCTGCTCGACGTCACCAAGCAGATCGAAGGCCATACGATCTGCGCGCTGGGCGACGCGGCGGCATGGCCGATCCAGGGCCTGATGCGGCATTTCCGCGGCGAAGTGGAGCGGCGCATCGACGAGTTTTCGCGCAATGCGCACCGGGCCGAGCCTGTGATGGTGGCGGCGGAATAGAAGAACGTTTTACGCGGACGAAAGTCCGCAGCGAAGGGCGGGGCGAACGACGAAACGACCAGGAGAACTCTATGGCGCCGTATTCGAACCCGCTGATGCCCAATTTGGACCAGATCGACAAGATGAACCAGGACTTGACCAGGATGATGCCGAAGGAGATGGCCTGTGCCGTCAACCTTTTCGTGCATCCTGTGGCGGGTGCGGCGGCGATGTCGGCGCTTGGCCTCGGGCTTGCCAATCATGCTTTCGGCGTCTGGCTGGGCGCGTTTTCAGGTGCGGCAGAAGCCTCGCAACGGCTGCTGCAGCCGATCGTCGATGATTTCGAGGCGCGCGTCGCGCAGTTCGATGAACCGAGTCCTTCCTCCACCAAGGCACGGGCAACGGCGAAAACAATGATCGCCGAGGCGCAGTCCTTCGCCAGGGAGGTCACCGATATTGCCGCCAAGGAAGCCGCAACTGCCGTGCCGGCCGCAAACGCCGCTCCAGCAACAAGCGGCGTCGGCGATGCGCTGTTGCCCGAGGATTTCAGGCAGCCCAAGGCCATGCAGAAGCCGGCGAAACCGGCGGATCTCAAGGCGATATCCGGCATCGGGCCGAAGCTGGAGAAGGTTCTCAACGGCCTCGGTATCTGGACGTATGCCCAGATCGCGGCATGGACGCCGCAAGAGGTTGCCTGGGTCGAGGACTATCTGTCGCTCGGCGGCCGCATCGGCCGCGACGATTGGACAGCCCAAGCGGCGGCGCTCGCCGTCAAGAAGTGAATGAAGTGCCCGACGTGGTCTCGACCGCGTCCGGAAAAAGAGATTGCGGGAACTCCGCAGGGGTTTGAGGCGAATGGCAAAGCTCAAGGTCGACGGGAAAGAGATCACTGTACCCGACCACTACACGCTGCTGCAGGCGGCGGAAGACGCTGGCGCGGAAGTGCCGCGCTTCTGCTTTCATGAGCGGCTGTCGATCGCCGGCAATTGCCGCATGTGCCTGATCGAGGTGAAGGGCGGGCCGCCCAAGCCGCAGGCCTCCTGCGCCATGAACGTGCGCGACCTGCGTCCCGGCCCGAATGGCGAGGCACCGGAAATCTTCACCAACACGCCGATGGTCAAGAAGGCCAGGGAAGGCGTGATGGAGTTCCTGCTGATCAACCATCCGCTGGATTGCCCGATCTGCGACCAGGGCGGCGAATGCGACCTGCAGGACCAGGCGATGGCCTTCGGCGTCGATTCCTCGCGCTATCACGAGAACAAGCGCGCGGTCGAAGACAAATACATCGGACCGCTGGTGAAGACGGTGATGAACCGCTGCATCCACTGCACGCGCTGCGTCCGCTTCACCACCGAAGTCGCCGGCATTTCCGAACTGGGCCTGATCGGCCGTGGCGAGGATGCCGAGATCACCACCTATCTCGAACAGGCGATGACCTCGGAGCTGCAGGGCAATGTCATCGACCTTTGCCCGGTCGGCGCGCTGACCTCGAAGCCATTCGCCTTCCAGGCGCGGCCGTGGGAGCTGACCAAGACCGAATCCATCGACGTGATGGATGCCGTCGGCTCGGCGATCCGCGTCGATAGCCGGGGCCGCGAAGTGATGCGCATCCTGCCGCGCGTCAACGAGGCGGTGAACGAGGAGTGGATCTCCGACAAGACCCGCTTCATCTGGGACGGCCTGCGCACGCAACGCCTCGACCGCCCCTATGTGCGCAAGGACGGCAGACTGGTTGCCGCCAGCTGGGCCGAGGCCTTCGCCGCGATCAAGGATGCGGTGTCGAAGACGGCGCCCGAAAAGATCGGCGCCATATCGGGCGATCTCGCCGCTGTCGAAGAAACCTATGCGCTCAAGCTGCTGATGGCTTCGCTCGGCTCGAAGAACACCGATTGCCGCCAGGATGGCGCCGCACTCGATCCGGCGCTCGGCCGCGCGAGCTACATCTTCAACCCGA
The DNA here is from genome assembly GCF_003998165.1 of Mesorhizobium sp. M7A.F.Ca.US.007.01.2.1. Classification (NCBI taxonomy): domain Bacteria; kingdom Pseudomonadati; phylum Pseudomonadota; class Alphaproteobacteria; order Hyphomicrobiales; family Phyllobacteriaceae; genus Mesorhizobium; species Mesorhizobium sp. M7A.F.Ca.US.007.01.2.1. The sequence goes on from NZ_RZQP01000086.1 coordinate 10,999, forward strand.
CCATCGAAGGCATCGAGCAGGCCGATGCGGTGCTGATCATCGGCGCCAACCCACGCTATGAAGCCTCGGTGCTCAATGCCCGTATCCGCAAGCGCTGGCGGACCGGCAATCTGCCGGTCGGCGTCATCGGCGATGTCGGCGATACCCGCTACGACTACGAACAGCTGGGCGCCGGGCCGGATTCGCTGAAGGATTTGGCTGACGGAAACGGCAAGTTCTTCCAGACGCTGAAGAAGGCGACACACCCGCTGATCATCGTGGGACAGGGCGCGCTGGCGCGTGCCGATGGCGCGGCCGTGCTCGGCCAGGCGGCCAAGCTCGCGGCCGCCGTCAACGCTGCCCGCGCAGACTGGAACGGCTTTGCCGTGCTGCACAATGCGGCCGGGCGCGTCGGCGGTCTCGATCTCGGCTTCGTGCCGGGCGAGGGCGGCAGAAACGTTGCCGGCATGCTGGGCGAAATGGAGCTCTTGTTCCTGCTCGGCGCCGACGAGATCGACATGGCCAAGACCGGCGGCGCCTTCGTCGTCTATATCGGCACGCATGGCGACCAGGGCGCGCACCGCGCCAATGTCATCCTGCCGGCGGCCGCCTACACGGAAAAATCGGCCACCTATGTCAACACCGAAGGGCGTGTGCAGCAGACCAACCGCGCCGGCTTCGCGCCGGGCGAGGCGCGCGAGGACTGGGCGATCCTAAGGGCGCTGTCGGATGTGCTGGGCAAGAAACTGCCGTTCGATTCGCTGCCGCAGCTGCGCGCCAAGCTTTATGGCGAATACCCGCATCTGGCCCGTATCGACCAGGTCGCGGCCGGCAATGCCGAGGATATCGCCGAGGTGGCGAAGCTCGGCGGACGGCTGAATAAGGGCACCTTCACCTCGCCGGTGAAGGATTTCTACCTGACCAACCCGATCGCGCGGGCATCGGCCGTGATGGCGGAATGCTCGGCACTGGCCAAGAGCGGCTTCAAGCAGGCGGCGGAATAAGCATGGACACTTTCTTCTCCTTCTACGTGCTGCCGGCGCTGCTGATCCTGTTGAAGTCAGTCGTGCTGATCGTCGTTCTTTTGATCTTCGTCGCCTACATCCTCTACGCCGACCGCAAGATCTGGGCGGCGGTGCAATTGCGCCGTGGCCCGAACGTCGTCGGCCCCTGGGGCACGCTGCAGGCTTTCGCCGATCTGTTGAAGTTCGTCTTCAAGGAGCCGGTCATCCCGTCCGGCGCCAACAAGGGCGTGTTTCTTTTGGCGCCGCTGGTGTCGGCCGTGCTGGCGATCTCGGCCTGGGCGGTCATCCCGGTCAGCCACGGCTGGGCAATCGCCAACGTCAATGTCGGCATCCTCTATGTCTTCGCCATCTCCTCGCTCGAGGTCTACGGCGTGATCATGGGCGGCTGGGCGTCGAACTCGAAATATCCGTTCCTCGGCGCGCTGCGCTCGGCCGCGCAGATGGTGTCCTACGAAGTTTCGATCGGCTTCGTCATCGTCACCGTTCTGCTCACCGCTGGCTCGCTCAACCTCACCGATATCGTGCTGTCCCAGCATGATGGAATTGGTACGCGGCTTGGCCTGCCCAACACCTTCCTCGACTGGAACTGGCTGGCGCTGTTCCCGATGTTCATCATCTTCTTCATCTCGGCGCTGGCCGAGACGAACCGCCCGCCTTTCGATCTGGTGGAAGCCGAATCGGAACTGGTCGCCGGCCACATGGTCGAATATTCGTCGACGCCGTTCCTTTTGTTCTTCCTCGGCGAGTATGTCGCCATCGTGCTGATGTGCGCGCTGGCCACCATCCTGTTCCTCGGCGGCTGGCTGCCTCCGTTCGACTTCGCGCCGTTCACCTGGGTGCCGGGCGTCATCTGGTTCGTGCTGAAAGTCTGCTTCGTGTTCTTCGGCATCTCCATGGTGAAGGCCTTCGTGCCGCGCTACCGCTACGACCAATTGATGCGGCTTGGCTGGAAAGTGTTCCTGCCGATCTCGCTGTTCATGGTGGTCGCCACCGCGGCCTTCCTCAAGATCACGGGGTTTGCGTGATGTCCGCTCTTTCCCAAGCCGCCAAATCGCTGCTGCTGCAGGATTTCGTCAGCGCCTTCTTCCTGTCGATGCGCCAGTTCTTCGCGCCGAAGGAGACGATCAACTATCCGCACGAGAAGGGGCCAACCAGCCCGCGCTTCCGCGGCGAGCATGCGTTGCGCCGTTACCCGAACGGCGAGGAACGCTGCATTGCCTGCAAATTGTGCGAGGCGATCTGCCCGGCGCAGGCCATCACCATCGAGGCCGGCCCGCGCCGCAATGACGGCACGCGCCGCACGGTGCGCTACGACATCGACATGGTGAAGTGCATCTATTGCGGCTTCTGCCAGGAAGCCTGCCCGGTCGACGCCATTGTCGAGGGGCCGAATTTCGAGTTCGCGACGGAGACGCGCGAGGAACTCTACTACGACAAGGACAGGCTGTTGGCGAATGGCGACCGGTGGGAGCGCGAGCTGGCGCGCAACATCTCGCTGGACTCGCCCTACCGCTGATATTTGACGCATGGACGGGGCGAGGGGCCTCGTCTAAGGACACAACGAAACTTGCGGCCTGAGGCGGCAAACATCGAAACAGGACGGTTGTCCTGTTTGTACAGGAACCCGGGGGATCCCCAATGTTGAGTGGACTAGAGGCGGCCTTTTTCTACCTCTTCGCCTTTGTCGCGGTGGCATCGGCGTTCATGGTCATTTCGTCGCGCAACCCCGTGCATTCGGTGCTGTTCCTGATCCTGACCTTCTTCAACGCCGCCGGCCTGTTCATGCTGACCGGCGCCGAGTTCCTGGCGATGATCCTGCTCGTCGTCTATGTCGGCGCGGTGATGGTTCTGTTCCTGTTCGTCGTCATGATGCTCGACGTCGATTTCGCCGAACTGAAGAGCGGCGCCCTGCAATATGCGCCGATCGGCGCGCTGGTCGGGCTGATCCTGGCGGCGGAGCTGATCGTGGTTCTCGGCGGCTACACCTTCGCGCCGCAGCTCGCTTCGACGGTCTCCAAGCCCATTCCGGATCTTGCCACGCGGACCAATACCGCCGCGCTCGGCGACATCCTCTATACGGACTACCTCTACTACTTCCAGATTTCGGGCCTCGTGCTGCTGGTCGCCATGATCGGCGCCATCGTGCTGACGCTGCGCCACAAGCCAGGCGTCAAGCGGCAGTCGATCGCAGCCCAGGTCGGCCGCACACCGGCGACCGGCATGGAAATCCGCAAGGTCAAGACAGGCGAGGGACTCTGAAATGGTTGTCGGCATCGCACATTATCTGACCGTATCGGCTGTTCTGTTCACGCTCGGCGTGTTCGGCATCTTCCTGAACCGCAAGAACGTCATCGTCATCCTGATGTCGGTCGAGCTGATCCTGCTGGCGGTCAACATCAACTTCGTCGCCTTTTCGGCAGCACTCGGCGATCTGGTCGGCCAGGTGTTCGCGCTGTTCGTGCTGACGGTCGCGGCGGCCGAAGCCGCCATCGGACTTGCCATTCTCGTCGTCTTCTTCCGCAACCGCGGCTCGATCGCGGTCGAAGACGTGAACATGATGAAGGGTTGACGGAACCACCATGTATCAGGCCATCGTCTTCCTTCCCCTGCTCGGCTTCCTGATCGTCGGCCTGTTCGGCACGTCGCTCGGCGCCAAGGCGTCCGAATACATCACCTCGGGTTTCCTGGTGATCGCGGCCGTGCTGTCGTGGGTCGCGTTCTTCACCGTCGGTTTCGGCCATGGCGAGGTGTTCACCGTGCCCGTGCTGCGCTGGATACAGTCGGGTGGGCTGGAAGCGTCCTGGGCGCTGCGGATCGACACGCTGACGGTGGTCATGCTGGTGGTGGTCAACACCGTGTCGGCGCTGGTCCACATCTATTCGATCGGCTACATGCACCACGATCCGAACCGGCCGCGCTTCTTCGCCTATCTGTCGCTGTTCACCTTCGCCATGCTGATGCTGGTGACGGCGGACAACCTCGTGCAGATGTTTTTCGGCTGGGAAGGGGTGGGGCTGGCGTCCTATCTGCTGATCGGCTTCTGGTACAAGAAGCCGTCGGCCAATGCCGCGGCAATCAAGGCCTTTGTCGTCAACCGCGTCGGCGATTTCGGCTTCGCACTCGGCATCTTCGGCGTGTTCGTGCTGTTCGGCTCGGTCAATCTCGGCACTATTTTCGCCAATGCGGCGACGTTCATCCCGGCCGAAGGTGCACCGCAGGGTGCCGCGGTGCTGACTTTCCTTGGCCATGCGCTGGACAAGCAGGCGGCCATGACGATCGTCTGCCTGCTCCTGTTCATGGGTGCCATGGGCAAGTCGGCGCAAGTGCCGCTGCACACCTGGCTGCCGGACGCCATGGAAGGCCCGACGCCGGTTTCGGCCCTGATCCATGCCGCCACCATGGTGACGGCGGGCGTGTTCATGCTGGCGCGGTTGTCGCCGCTGTTCGAACTGTCGCATTCGGCGCTGACGGTCGTGACCTTCATCGGTGCCTTCACGGCCTTCTTCGCGGCCACCGTCGGTCTCGTCCAGAACGACATCAAGCGCGTCATCGCCTATTCGACCTGCTCGCAGCTCGGTTACATGTTCGTGGCGCTCGGCGTCGGCGCCTATGGCGCGGCGATCTTCCACCTGTTCACGCATGCCTTCTTCAAGGCGCTGCTGTTCCTCGGCTCGGGCTCGGTCATCCACGCCGTGTCCGACGAGCAGGACATGCGCAATATGGGCGGCCTCAGGAAACTGATCCCGACCACCTACTGGATGATGGTGATCGGCACGCTGGCGCTGACCGGCGTCGGCATTCCGGTGACGGTCATCGGCACCGCCGGCTTCTTCTCCAAGGACGCCATCATCGAGAGCGCCTTTGCCGGCCACAATTCGGTTGCCGGCATGGCCTTCGTGCTTTTGGTCATCGCCGCCTGCTTCACCTCCTTCTACTCCTGGCGGCTGATCTTCATGACCTTCCACGGCAAGCCGCGGGCGAGCCATGAGGTCATGCACCATGTCCATGAATCGCCGCCGGTGATGCTGGTGCCGCTGTTCATCCTGGCTGCGGGTGCGCTGTTTGCCGGCGTCATCTTCCACAACGCCTTCATCGGCGAGGGCTATGCCGAGTTCTGGAAGGCATCGCTGTTCACATTGCCTGACAATCACATCCTGCACGACATCCACGAATTGCCGCTGTGGGTCGAACTGTCGCCCTTCATCGCCATGCTGATCGGCTTCGCGCTGGCCTGGAAATTCTACATCCGCTCGCCGGAAATGCCGGTCAACCTGGCCGCGCAGCATCGCGGGCTCTACGCCTTCCTGCTCAACAAGTGGTATTTCGACGAGCTCTACGACTTCCTGTTCGTGCGGCCCGCCAAGCGCCTTGGCCATTTCCTGTGGAAGACCGGCGACGGCACCGTCATCGACGGCCTCGGCCCCGACGGTATCTCGGCGCGTGTCGTCGATGTCACCAACCGCGTCGTCAAGCTGCAGACCGGCTATCTCTACCACTACGCCTTCGCCATGCTGATCGGCGTTGCCGCACTCGTCACCTGGATGATGCTCTGATGACCGCCTGGCCAATCCTCTCGCTGGTCACCTTCCTGCCGCTGGTTGGTGTGCTGCTTATCCTGTTCATCAATGACGACAGCGAAAATGCACGCCGCAACATCCGCGCCATCGCGCTGTTGACGACGACTTTCACGTTCATCATCTCGCTGTTCATCTGGACCGGATTCGACAATTCGCAGTCCGGCTTCCAGTTCGTCGAGAAGGTCGCCTGGCTCGATTCCGGCATTTCCTACCATATGGGCGTCGACGGCATCTCGATGCTGTTCGTCATCCTGACGACCTTCCTGATGCCGCTCTGCATCCTGGCCTCGTGGGAATCGATCGAGAAGCGCGTCAAGGCCTACATGATTGCCTTCCTGCTGCTCGAAACGCTGATGATCGGCGTGTTCTGCGCGCTGGACATCGTGCTGTTCTACGTCTTCTTCGAAGCCGGCCTGATCCCGATGTTCATCATCATCGGCGTCTGGGGCGGCAAGCGGCGCGTCTACGCCTCGTTCAAGTTCTTCCTCTACACGCTCGCCGGTTCGGTGCTGATGCTGCTCGCCATCATGGCGATGTTCTTCCAGTCCGGAACAACCGACATCCCGACGCTGCTGACCCACAACTTCCCGGCCAACATGCAGACCTGGCTATGGCTTGCCTTCTTCGCCTCCTTCGCGGTGAAGATGCCGATGTGGCCGGTGCACACATGGCTGCCCGACGCGCACGTCGAGGCGCCGACGGCGGGCTCCGTCATCCTGGCCGGCATCCTGTTGAAAATGGGCGGGTACGGCTTCCTGCGCTTCTCCTTGCCGATGTTCCCGCTGGCGTCGGAAATGTTCGCGCCGCTGGTCTTCGCGCTGTCCGTCGTCGCCATCATCTACACCTCGCTGGTGGCGCTGATGCAGGAGGACATGAAGAAGCTGATCGCCTATTCGTCGGTTGCTCATATGGGCTTCGTCACCATGGGCATCTTCGCCATGAACCAGGAAGGCGTGCAGGGCGCGATCTTCCAGATGCTCAGCCACGGCCTCGTCTCCGGCGCGCTGTTCCTGTGCGTCGGCGTCATCTACGACCGCATGCACACACGTGAGATCGCGGCCTATGGCGGGCTGGTCAACAACATGCCGAAATACGCCACGGTGTTCCTGATCTTCACCATGGCCAATGTCGGCCTGCCCGGTACCAGCGGCTTCGTCGGCGAGTTCCTGACCATGCTCGGCGTGTTCCGGGTCAACACATGGGTGGCGTTCTTCGCCGCCACCGGCGTCATCCTGTCGGCCGCCTACGCGCTCTGGCTCTACCGCCGGGTGATCTTCGGCGCACTGACCAAGGAGAGCCTTAAGGGACTGCTCGACCTGTCGCCGCGCGAGAAGGTGATCATCTACCCGCTGGTCGTGCTGGTCATCTTCTTCGGCGTCTATCCCGCCCCGGTCTTCGACGCGACGGCCCAATCGGTCAAGTCGCTCGTCACCAATGTCACTGCATCCATCGGCGCCGCGCAGACCGCGGCGGCGAACTGACCAGAGGTTTTGCGAACCATGACGCCGGACCTTCTCTCCAGCCTGTCGCTCTCGACGCCAGAGCTGATCCTTGCCGTCGGCGCGCTGGCGCTGCTGATGGTCGGAGCCTATTCGCGCGCCAACACGGCCAACACGGTAACCGGCCTCGCGGTTGCCGTGCTGGCGATCGCGGGCGCCTGGCTGATCTTCCGAACCGGGCAGGGCAGCGCTTATGGCAATGCCTTCATCCAGGATTCCTTCGGCCGCTTCATGAAGGTGCTGGCACTGGTCGGCTCGGCGGTGACGCTGGTGATGTCGATGCGCTTCGCCAAGGCGGAGCGTTTCGACAAGTTCGAATATCCGGTGCTGATCCTGCTGTGCACGCTCGGCATGATGCTGATGATCTCGGCCAACAGCATGATCGGCCTCTATCTCGGCCTCGAGCTGCAGTCGCTGGCGATCTATGTGCTGTGCGCGATCAACCGCGACAATCTGCGCTCGACCGAAGCGGGCCTCAAATATTTCGTTCTCGGTGCGCTGTCGTCGGGCATGCTGCTCTATGGCATCAGCCTGGTCTACGGCTACACCGGCAACACCGGCTTCCAGGAAATCGCCACGGCACTCGGCAGCGGCGAGCGCCAGCTTGGCCTCGTTTTCGGCCTCGTCTTCGTGCTGGCCGGCCTTGCCTTCAAGATTTCCGCGGTGCCGTTCCACATGTGGACGCCTGACGTCTATGAGGGCGCGCCGACTCCGGTGACGGCCTTCCTGGCGGCGGCGCCGAAAATGGCGGCGATGGCACTGATCGTGCGCGTCACCATGGGCGCGTTCAAGCCGATCGCCGCCGACTGGCAGCAGATCATCGTCTTCATCTCGATCGCCTCGATGGCACTCGGCTCCTTCGCCGCAATCGGGCAGACCAACATCAAGCGCCTGATGGCCTATTCCTCGATTGGCCATATGGGTTACGCGCTGGTCGGCCTTGCCGCCAACAGCCAGGCCGGCGTGCGCGGCGTTGCCATCTACATGCTGATCTATCTGGTGATGACGCTCGGCACCTTCGCCTTCATCCTCGCCATGCGGCGCAAGGAAGGCAATGTCGAGCAGATCAGCGACCTGGCCGGCCTGTCGTCGACCAATCCGGTCATGGCGACGATCCTGACCATCCTGATGTTCTCACTCGCCGGCATTCCACCGCTCGCCGGCTTCTGGGGGAAATGGTACGTCTTCCTCGCCGCCATCAACGCCAATCTCTACGCGCTGGCGATCATCGGCGTGCTGGCCTCGGTGGTGGGCGCCTATTACTATTTGCGCATCATCAAGATCATGTGGTTCGACGAACCGGTCGGCGGCTTCGTGCCGATGGCGACGGAATTGCGTGTCGTGCTCGGCGTCTCCGGCGCCTTCGTGCTGTTCTACGTGTTGATCGGTGGGCCGATCGGCACCTATGCCGAAGCCGCCGCCAAGACGTTTTTCTAGACGGCATGGCATTTCGGCTGGCTCCAACCTCGGCGTCGGAAGGGTTCCGGCTCGAGGCGCATGAGAGCGTCGGCTCCACCAATGCGCTGGCACTGGACCACGCAAGGGCAGGCGACGCCGGCAAATTGTGGGTCGTTTCCAAGAAGCAGGAAAGCGGGCGTGGCCGGCGCGGCCGCGTCTGGGCGACCCCGGAAGGCAACCTGGCGGCGACGCTGCTCGTCATCACCAAGGCAGAGCTTCGCCTTGCTGCGACATTGGGCTTCGTCGCAGGACTGGCGCTGGCCGATGCACTCGATGCCGTGGTGCCGAAGGGCCGGATCGCCATTGGCCTCGACGGTGGCAGCGAAGGAAAAAACCGTTTCGAGCTGAAATGGCCGAACGACGTGCTTGCCTCCGGCGCCAAGCTGGCCGGCATCCTGCTGGAATCGGCAATCCTCGAGGGCGGCCGTTTCGGAGTGGCGGTCGGCATCGGCGTCAATGTGGTGGCATACCCTGAGGATTTGCCGTATCCCGCAACTTCCTTGCGCGCGCTGGGCGCGGCATGCGATGCGGAAACACTGTTCCTGGCGCTGTCGGATGCCTGGAGCGAGAATGCCCGATTGTGGGATGAGGGGCGCGGACTTGCCGCCGTCAGGCGACGGTGGCTTGATCGTGCCGCGGGGCTCGGCGGCGAGGTTGCCGTCAGAATTGACGGTAATGTGGTGCGCGGGGTGTTTGAGACCATTGACGAGGACTGCCGTTTCGTGATCCGCGACGATGAAGGTTCGGTTCGGACGATCGCCGCCGGCGATGTGCATTTCGGCGCGGTCGCTTCGGCCAGGGCATAGGGCCGTTCATGAACGGTTCTAACTGTTTGTTTTTGCGCAACTCCGGTGGGAAAACCGTTACACACTTTTCCCGGAATTGCTTTTGAGCTTGGCCTGAGGGCCAGGAAGGGAAAAATCATGGCGAAAGCGGAAAACGCCGAACTCGTCTTCGTGCCGCTCGGCGGCGTCGGCGAGATCGGCATGAACTTCGCTCTTTACGGCTACGGGCCGCCCAGCGCGCGCGAATGGATCGTCATCGATGTCGGAGTGACCTTCCCCGATGCCAGCCTGCCGGGCGTCGACCTGGTGCTGCCCGACACACGCTTCATCGAGGAGAACCTCGCCAATCTGCGCGGCATCATCATCACGCATGCGCATGAAGACCATTACGGCGCGCTGCTCGACACATGGCCGAAGCTGAAGGCGCCGGTCTGGATGACGCCGTTCAGCGCCGGCCTGCTGGAAGCCAAGCGGCAAGGCGAGCAGGGCGCGCCGAAAATACCGGTCACGATCTACCGGGCGGGCGAGAAATTCACCGTCGGCCCCTTCGAGATCGAAGCCATTCCGGTCGCGCACTCGATTCCCGAGCCGATGTCGCTGGCGATCACCTCGCCGGCAGGCACCGTCATCCATACCGGTGACTGGAAGATCGATCCGGAGCCGACGATCGGGCCAAAGACCGACGAGGCGCGTTTCCGCGCCTATGGCGACAAGGGCGTTCTGGCGCTGATCTGCGATTCGACCAATGCGCTGCGCGAAGGCGAGTCGCCTTCGGAAGTGGCTGTGGGCGAGGGCCTCAAGGGCGTCATCCAGGCTGCCAAGGGCCGTGTCGCCGTCACCACGTTCTCCTCCAATGTCGGACGCATCGTCTCGATCGCCAAAGCGGCGCGCGATGCCGGACGCCAGTGCCTGGTGCTTGGCCGTTCGCTGAAGCGGGTCATCGATGTGGCCGGAGAACTCGGCTACATGGACGGTCTGCCGGAGTTCATCGCCGAGGAGGATTTTGGTTTCATCCCGCGCGAAAACCTGGTCATCATCTGCACCGGCAGCCAGGGCGAGCCGCTGGCCGCACTGGCCAAGCTGTCGCGCGAAGAGATGAAGTCGGTGTCGCTGACGGCAGGCGACACGGTGGTGTTTTCCTCGCGTACGATTCCCGGCAACGAGAAGGCGATCCTCGAGATCAAGAACCGTCTCATCGACCTGGGCGTCAAGATCATCGAGGACGGCGATGCGCTGGTGCATGTCTCCGGCCATCCGCGGCGCAGCGAATTGCGCAAGATGTATGAATGGGTGCGCCCGCAGATCGGCGTTCCCGTGCATGGCGAGGCGGCACATCTGGTGGCGCAGGGCTCGCTGATGTCGACATCGGGCATCGGCCAGGTGGCGCAGGTGCGCGACGGCGACATGCTCAGGCTTGCTCCCGGCCCAGCCACCATCATGGATCAGGTGCCGTTCGGCCGTATCTACAAGGATGGCAGACTGATCGGCACCGATCAGGCGATGGGCATCCGCGACCGGCGCAAATTGTCCTTTGCCGGCCACGTGGCGGTCAATGTCGTGCTGGACGACAAATATGAGCTTGCCGGCGACCCCGATCTGGTCGCCATCGGCGTCGCCGAGGCCGATGGCCGTGGCGAGTCGCTGGAAGATCTGATGATCGATGCGGCAATCGGCGCGGTGGACTCGATCCCCCGTCAGCGACGAAAAGACCTCGACCTGGTGCAGGAAGCAGTGCGGCGCGCCGTGCGCGGCGCCGCCAACGAAGCCTGGGGCAAGAAGCCGTTGGTGACGGTGTTCGTCACTCGCTGAGGGGAGTGGGGCAGTAAGGGAGTAGGGCAGTAGGGATTTCGATACGAGGCAGGTCAGCTTTTCCCCTATTGCCATACTGCCCTATTGCCATACTGCCCTGAGGAAAACCTATGCTCGGACGTCTGAACCATGTCGCGCTTGCCGTGCCGGATCTGGCTGCTGCCGTAGCGGCCTACCGCAACACGCTCGGCGCGGAGGTTACGGCGCCGCAGGCACTGCCGGAGCACGGGGTGACGGTGGTGTTCGTCAATGTCGGCAACACCAAGGTCGAACTTCTGGAGCCTTTGGGCGAGGGATCGCCGATCGCCGCCTTCCTGGAGAAGAACCCCTCCGGCGGCATGCATCACCTTTGCTATGAGGTCGACGACATCCTGGCCGCGCGCGATCAGCTCAAGGCCGCCGGCGCCCGCGTGCTGGGCGACGGCAACCCGAGGATCGGCGCGCACGGCAAGCCGGTGCTGTTCCTGCATCCGAAGGATTTCTTCGGAACGCTGATCGAACTGGAGCAATCATGAGCTGGGTTTCGTTCACAGCCCTGTTTTTCGCGACCTGGTGGGTGGTGCTGTTTGCCGTGCTGCCGTTCAGCGTGAGGACGCAGGACGACGATCACGACGTGACGCTCGGCACGGTTCCGAGCGCGCCGCGTGGGCCTCACATGCTGCGCGCCGTGATCCGCACCACCATCGCCACCGCGATCCTGATGGGCATTTTCTATGGCCTGACGCATGGGCTGGGATACAGCCTCAACGACATCCCGCACATCGTGCCGGAATTCAGCCAGACGCCGGCTAAATAGACTGTCCAGCGACGGCGTTTTCATATGTCGGAACCGGGCGGGTTTCGGCGGGGAATGTCGTGCCGTTTTGCGGCCTGACGAGCGCTGACGCTGGGTAAGGTGGTTTGGCAACGCGTTGCGCTAAGCAGATGATTGCACAAAAAAAATGCAAGGCACGAGGCCTTGCAATTTAAACGCGTCCGATCTGTTTCCGGTTTCCGGCGGCAGCGAGTAACCGCGCCTAGATCGCATCCTCCCAAGAC
>NZ_RZQP01000087.1:0-23038 GCF_003998165.1 Mesorhizobium sp. M7A.F.Ca.US.007.01.2.1
AGCCTCCTTAACGAACATGAAACCACGCGGCTGATCGAGATGGTGGCTGCCTTGGCGGCGCGTCTGAATGTCTCCACCCCGGCCGACAAAGAGCTGCGGCAACTGGCAGAGAATGTCGATCCCCGAAAGGTGATGACCCAAATCCAGCAGGCTTCTGAAGATCAGCAGGAAGCTTGATCAAAGCGACCGCGCCGGCAAGCCGCCGCAGCGTACCAACCCGACACGAGCTTACAGCGAGAAACCATTCGCGCGGCTGCTGTAGGCCTGCAATCGTCCTCATCGTCTGGGCACTTGGCTGTCGAAGCACCAAGCCCGTCTTGGCGTTGTCCAAGGCGACGTCAGGACGTCAATCGATCGCGGCAGCGTATCAGCGGCGATAGCGAGGTACACTGGAGAGCCGAAGGTGTTCCCAACAGCATATATGATCACCAAGCCCTTCTTTCTGCCGCAGATCATAACGGCCGTACCTCAACTCTTAAATGCTCAGCAAGGTCTAGAAACTCACATCCAGGAATCGGATCTTGGCCCGAGCTGCTGACTGGATCGCACGCCGGCAAGTCTTACATGCCGTATCCTGCGCCGTGCTTCTGGCTCTTAGCCAATTATTTTCGCCTCACCAAAGCTCCCGGAACATTCTGTCCATCCTGCGTTGGGCCGCGCCGGACAATCCCTCTTGCACAATCGCCTGTTGCCCGGCATCGGAAGCTGGATCCCCACAGCTTCAGCCCGCCTCGGCTCCCCTCCCGAGGCGGGCGGCGCGGAGTTGATGCAATGCATAGAGACGCCTTCACCCCATCAGAGCTGGCCGTACTGAGCCGCGTCTTGGCGCGCAGCAATCCCAAAAAACGAGACCGAAACCGAGAGAGAACGGGGCATCGCGCATCTTGGCTTACTACCAAGCTGGGATAACGGACGAGGACGATCTCGAACAGCTTTCTCGACAATCCCTCAAGGTGATGACAGTCTTCTTCTTGAGGGCTTCGCTTCGTTTTTGAGCTTCGGCCAATCGGCGCCACGCCGGCGAAGGAGCGTCCACACCTGCCCTTGGCTACCCGGCTCGATTCATTTGCTTTCGTTTCATTTCCAGCGGGCGCTCACTGGTTGAGCTTTCGGTCGAGTTCGTCAAGCAATGACCGATGCTCTCTGGGCATTTCGGCGTCTGTCGGCAGGTCCAGCAAATAGCGAAGTTGGCGACGATTGGCGTCCGATGAAATCCACTGCCGTATGAGGCGGGCTATGACCTTCTGTTGTGCTTTGCCGATTTCTTCCATGTTGCGAACCCGAGCTGTCCATTGGTCGAACCCGGCGGCTCTTTGATGGTTCCAGGTCGTGCATAACAAACCGAGGCGGTCGAAGAGCAATCTGCAGGTTGGACGGTTACTGGCCGCATGACGGTGTCGACCGTATGATGACGCCGCTTGCAGGCCAGGGCGCGGCTTACGACTCGGCCTGACCGACCATCAGTTTGGGTTGTCCAATGTTGTGCTCATACCGGCAGGGCGGCCAGTCGTGTCCTTGCACGCTGCATCCGACCCTCGATCGTGGCTATGTCGCAATCACAAATATTGGCGGCGTCTTCGTGCGACAGTCCGATCATGCGAACCAGGACCGTGGCCTGGCGTTCCAGGACAGGCAGGCGGTCCATGGCACGAGCGATCCTTAGACCGTTTCCACTCCATGCCTGCGCGTCGCCAGCCAAGCGTTGCGACAAGCAGCCCGACGACCTCTCATGTCGAGGGGCCGCGTTTTCTTGGCCAAACAAGTCATGCGCATGATGGCAAAGAGCCTTACCTGGCTGATGTTGGCGGCCGAACTGTTATTCGCGCCAAAAGTTCGGCTGGCCGGCAAGGGGGTTCCGAAACGACGGCCGTCGCGTGGTTATCGTCATTTCGGCAATTCAGCATGTGCACATACTAACTCCGGCGGACGGGCCACCGCGCGGCATGGCCCCACGCACGGAGCGTTCTGCCGGCGTCGAGCGTGATTCAAGGTGACAGAATCACAGCCGCCAGTTCTTAGGGCAGCTAGGAAGTAATGCATCAACGCCGCACCGGCTGCCCCATCCTGGAACACTTTAATGCGCGCCGCCAGGAACGGGGTCGCTGTGCTGACGTTCTTCTGGGGACAAGGTGAGATTTCAGTGAACAGGCATATTTCGCGGACGGATGACGAACAAATCGATCACACGGATGACAGCGGGTTTACGATAGAGCACGGCGTCCCGCCATCTTCAGCAATCGCGGCAGCGCTGGCCGGTGGGCTGGAGGCCAGCCGGCACAAGCACATTATCCATATAACTGCCTCGGAACGCAGCGCCGACGAGATCGTCGGGGCTTTGCGTCAGTTCCTGCCGCACGCGGAGATCATCTTGCTGCCGTCCTGGGATTGCCTGCCTTACGACAGGGTGTGGCCCACACGCGCCAATATGGGGCGGAGGCTTCGTGCGTTGTGTCACATGGCAACGAAGCCCGATCGTGCGCGCATCGCTGTAATGTCGATCGAAGCCAGTCTGCAGCGGGTGCCGCCCGCCCACGTCATTGCTGGCGGTTTCGCAATTCTGGAGGTGGGGCAAAAGTTCGACCGGGATGATTTCAGAACAAGGTCCGAAGCTTTTGGCTATGTCGTCGACGAGAGGGTCGACGAACCGGGTGAAATAGCTTTTCGAGGCGATCTCATGGACATCTTCCCCGCTGGCGCGGAGGACCCCGTTCGCGTCGTCCTTGGCCCAGACAGCTGCATTCGAGAGCTCAAGACCTACGATGCGATCAGTCAACTCAGCGACCAGGTTCGAGACTCGATTGCTGTCGGACCGGCATCCGAGCTGATGTTTAAAGCTGGTGATCATCCTGAGCTGACAGCGATGCGCGCGACGTCGATGGAAGAGCGCCTGGTCGCATTATATGGCGCGATGCCATCTGTCTTCGACACTGCGTCGAGCGCCTCGATCTCCTTCCTTGAAGGTATCGACGGGCAGCCGCTCGACAAAATTCTGGACCTGATCGAGGATGCACGCCGTGCCAGGCAGGAGGCTGCCGGGCGCGAGAAACCTTTGCCGGAACAATTTTACCTGTCGCGTGAAGAGTGGGATGCTTCCGTGCGCAACCGCTCCACGAGACTTGCCGTTTCTGCCGAGCGAGTTCCCAAATTCTTTCGCCTGGCCCGGCCCGGGTACGAATTCGCTGAATTCGTGACAAGGCAAACAAGCGCCGGGGCCAGGGTGGTGTTGACCGGCGATGCCTCTGAACTGCAGCGAGCAGATCGCCTGCTCAATAGAAAGCTAGGCCGGCGGGCTGAGGAAGCGGTCGACTCACCGCAAATACTTTCGGCCGCGAGAGGCTCTCTTCTCAAGGCTGGCTTCGTCCTCGATGAAGGGTTTGTCGACGCGCAATCCGGTATCGCGATGGTCGCCGCAGCCGACCTGTTTGGCCCTGCGCTGAAGGCGGATGCCGGCATGGCCGCAAGCATACTCGAACCCGAGTTGCGCATCGGCGACGTCGTCGTCCATGAAGACCATGGCCTGGGCGTGCTCGCGGCGGTCGAACAGGTCGACTTGGCTGGTCAGCACCAGGATGTTGTCAGGCTGGAATATCATGGCGGGGCTTCCTTGCTGGTTCCGGTCGACGACTTTGGGAAAATATGGCGCTACGGCTCGGAACCGGAGGCCGTGTCGCTCGATCGCCTCAACGGCGAGGGCTGGCCCAAGCGACGCGAGGCTGCGTTGCGCGAGATCGACAGGCTGGCCAAGCGCCTGGTGGGCCTTGCCGAGATGAGGTCCAGCCAGCCCGCCGAGATCATCAAGCCCTCCCGCGCGGACTTGGCCCGTTCTGCGGCGAAATTTCCCTATACCGAGACTCCTGACCAGGCCGCCGCCATCCGCGCTGTGCTCGACGACCTTTCCTCGGGGAGAACAATGAACCGGCTCGTCTGCGGTGATGTTGGCTTCGGCAAGACAGAGGTGGCTTTGCGTGCTTGCGCCGCCGCCGCCCTCTGCGGGAAACAGGTTGCGGTCATAGCGCCGACAACCGTGTTGGCACGACAGCACTATGAGACGTTCAGCCGCCGTTTCGCAGGAACGGGCCTGCAGGTCGCCCACCTGTCAAGGATGGTCGGGACAGCAAAGGCAAAAGCGGCAAAGGAGGGCCTGCGGAGCGGCCAGGTTACGATCGTCGTGGGTACTCAGGCCTTGTCGTCCAGGAGCGTCACTTTCGCCAATCTTGGACTGCTGGTGATTGACGAGGAGCACCGGTTCGGCGTCAAGTTGAAGCTGGCCCTGCGGAACATGGCGCCCTGCCTTCACACGCTGAGCATGAGCGCCACGCCGATACCGCGGACGCTGCAATCGGCGCTGTCGGGCATCCAGGATGTCAGCGTTCTAAACTCTCCGCCCGCCAAAAGACGTCCCGTCCGCACGATCCTGGCAGCGTTCGATCCAGCATCGGTGCGCGCGGCCCTCTTGCGTGAATTTCACAGGGGTGGACAGAGTTTCTTCGTGGTTCCTCGCATCGAGGACATTGGCCCGGTCTCTGACCAGCTGAACAGGCTGGTGCCGGAACTCGGCATCATGACGGCGCACGGTGAAATGAAAGGGAGGCAGCTGGACGAAGTCATGGTCGGATTCGCTGACGGTGATGGCGACATTTTGTTGAGCACCGACATCATCGAGAGTGGGCTCGATGTGCCTCGAGCCAACACCATCATTGTCTGGCGCCCGGACCGGTTCGGTCTGGCGCAGTTGCACCAGCTACGGGGTCGGGTCGGTAGAGGAGCGATGCAAGCGGCTGCGTTTCTTCTGACGGAACCTGGCGTTGAGCTGGCCGACGGCACCAGGGCCCGGCTTTCGACAATGCTTGCGCTCGATCGGCTTGGCTCCGGCCTGGCAATCAGTCAAAGGGACCTCGACCTGCGCGGCGCCGGCGATCTCTTCGGCGAAGATCAGGCTGGGCATATGAAACTGATCGGAGTGGGCCTCTACGAGCACTTGCTGGAGCGGGCGGTCTCGGCGGCTGGAGAAGGGGCCGACCCCAACAGGCAACTTGCCAACATCAACGTGCCTGCAAAAGGGGCTTTTCCCGAAAGCTATGTAAACGAGCCTACTGTCCGTGTTGGCCTCTATGCGCGGCTCTCTCGTATTCGTTCTGACTTGGACCTTGATGCATTCAGCGAGGAGCTCGAGGACCGCTTTGGTGACATGCCTGGCGAAGTGACCGTTCTGCTGGAACTTACCAGGTTGCGGATAGCAGCGTCGGAACTGGGTGTCGGCAAAGTCGATGTTGGGCCCGAAGCCGTCGCGATCACCTTGCGCAACAAGCCGTTGGCGTCCCAATGGCGGGACCGGAAAGCGTTGGGCCTGGAGTACCGAAACGGGCGCCTGATTTTCAGGCGGATCGAGCCCCGCGTCTCAGGCATCGATGCCGTTCGCTTGGCGCTAGATGCCATACGTGCAGTTCAGCCAAAGCACGAGGTCTGACGAGCCTTTTATCTCCACCCCGGCGGTACAATGTACCAGCTTCATATCACCTCAGCCAAGACTAGCAGGGCGAGGTTTAAGGCATCGTTCCGGCTTGATGGGCCGTCATGGCGGCCATGTTCTCGTTCAGGTGGGCCATGATCCAAACCGAGCCCAGGACCACCAGCGCAACGATCAGCACGCCGAAGGCCAAGGCCAGGATGTTGTTGGTGTTGTCCGGCCCGGTGGTCAGGTGCAGAAAAAAGACTAGATGCACACCCATCTGCGCAACAGCGAGCACCACCAGGGCCGAAATCACCGCCGGCTGGTAAATCAGATCGGTTTGAGCCGCCAGGAATGACGCGATCGTGAGCAGGATGGCCAGGCCGTAGCCGATCACATAGCCCAACAGCCCTCCAGCCACTTCGTGCTCGGTTATACGTTCCTCGCCCGGTGCGGAATCGCGGCGGTCCTGCATCTCGCCGGGCCTGCTCTCGGTGTCGGTCATGGCGATGCTCCCAACAGATAGACCAGGGTGAAGATGGCGACCCAGATGATGTCGAGTGCGTGCCAGAAAAGCCCGAAGCAGTGGAGCCGCCGCAAAATATCCGACCGAAAACCCTTGACCCATAGCTGCGCCATCATTGTGCCCAGCCAGAGCAGCCCCAGCCCGACATGGGTGCCGTGGCAGCCAACGAGCGCAAAGAAGGCTGATAGAAATGCGCTGCGCGAAGGCCCCGCCTGCTCGCCGATCATCGCCGCGAATTCCTGTACCTCCAGAAACAGGAAGGCTGCCCCGAGCAATCCGGTGACGAGCAGCCAGGCCTGCGTGGCAGCCATCGATCTGCGATGGGTCGCGAGTGTCGCCAGGCCACCGGTGAAGCTCGACGTGAGCAGAAGGCCCGTCTGCACCGCAACGCGGGTGGGCTCGAACAAATCCTTGCCGGTCGGTCCGCCGGCGGTCGCCTTGGCAAGCACGGCATACGCCGCGAAGAAGGCCGAGAATATGATGATGTCGGACAGCAGAAAGATCCAGAAGCCATATGCCACGGTGACGAATTTCGAGGCCGGGCCGCCTTCACCGTGGCCGGTTGCGGAGCGCACGCCGTGTCGGCCGCCCTGACCAAGCCGATAGGGGTCTCGGGCCTGGGTGCCCGCGCCGAAGTCGCCGGGTAGCGCGTGATCGCTCATGCCGGCCGCTCCCAGCGCCGCAGCCGGGCTGACTGTGCGGCCTTGTGGTCATCGTCGATGCGCGCGACCTCTTCGGCGGGAATCTCATAATCCCCATGATCGCGCCAGGCGAAGACGACGAAGGTCGCGTAGGCGCCGATGAAGCCGACGATCGCCAGCCACCATATGTGCCAGATCAGCGCGAACCCGATCAGCGTGCTGAAGAAGGCGGTGACGAAGCCTGTCGGGCTGTTGCGCGGCATCTCGATAGGCTCGTATCCTTGCTCCGCACCGGGCCTCTTCTCCTCCCTTGCCCGTTGCTTGATGCGCCAGTAGGGCTCTTCAGCCTCGACGTAAGGCAGCCGCGCGTAGTTGAAAACGGGGGGAGGGGAAGACGTCGACCATTCCAGTGAACGCCCGTCCCATGGGTCGCCTGTCTCATCGCGAAGCTTGTCGCGATGTCGGATCGAAACGGCGAGTTGCATGATCTGCAGTGCGGCGCCGGCGATCATCACCAGCACGCCGAACGCGGCCACCACCAGCCATGGCGCCCAAAGATCCATGTCGATATGCTGCAGGCGCCGCGTCATGCCGAGCAGACCGACGATATAGAGCGGCACGAAGACCAGCATGTAGCCGGCCAAGGTGACCCAGAATGCGGCCTTGCCCCAGCCTTCGTGCAAGCGGAATCCGAACGCCTTGGGAAACCAGTAGGTGAAGCCGGCGAACGCGCCGAACAGCACGCCCGAAATGATGACGTTGTGGAAATGCGCGACGAGGAAAAGGGAGTTGTGCAGCACGAAGTCGGCCGGTGGAACGGCAAGCAGAACGCCGGTCATGCCGCCGACGGTGAAGGTGGTCACGAAGCCCAGCGCCCAAAGCATCGGCGTGTCGAAGCGGATGCGCCCGCCATACATGGTGAAGAGCCAGTTGTAGATCTTCACCCCGGTGCCGACGGCGATGACCGACGTGGCGATGCCGAAGGCGGCGTTGACGTCTGCTCCGGCGCCCATGGTGAAGAAATGATGCAGCCAGACCATGAACGAGACGATGCAGATGAACATCGTGGCCGCGACCATCGAACGGTATCCGAACAGCGGCTTTGACGAGAATGTCGAGAAGACCTCGGAGAAGATGCCGAAGGCGGGAAGCACCAGAATGTAGACCTCGGGATGGCCCCAGGCCCAGATCAGGTTGACGAACATCATCTGATTTCCGCCGGCTTCGTTGGTGAAGAAATGGAAGCCGAGATAGCGGTCCAGCGTCAGCATCGCCAGCGTGGCGGTGAGGATCGGGAAGGCTGCGACGATGAGCAGGTTGGACGCGAGCGAGGTCCAGCAGAACATCGGCATTCGCAGGTAGCCCATACCAGGCGCACGCATCTTGAGGATGGTCGTCACCAGGTTGACGCCGGTAAGCAGAGTGCCGACGCCGGAGATCTGGATCGACCACAGATAGTAATCGACACCGACGCCCGGCGAGTAGGTGGTCTCCGACAAGGGGGCATAGGGCAGCCAGCCGGTGCGCGCGAACTCACCGATGACAAGCGAGATGTTGACCAGCAGGGCTCCGGAAGCCGTCAGCCAGAAGCTGACGGAATTGAGTGTCGGAAAGGCTACATCGCGTATGCCAAGCTGCAGCGGTACGGCGAAATTCATCAGGCCGATCATGAAAGGCATCGCCGCGAAGAAGATCATAATCGTGCCGTGCGCGGAAAAGATCTGGTCGTAATGCTCCGGCGGCAGGTAGCCCGGCCCGTGGATCGCCAGCACCTGTTGCGTGCGCATCATGATGGCATCGATGAAGCCACGCAGAAGCATGAGCATCGCCAGCACAATGTACATCACGCCGATGCGCTTGTGGTCGACCGAGCTTATCCACTCGTTCCACAGATAGGGCCAGTAGCCCTTCACCGTTATCCATCCAAGCACGGCGACCCCTGCCAGAAAGACGCCGAGAGCCGCGACGAGCGGGATGGGTTGATCGAAGGGAATGGCCGACGAGTCGAGCTTGCCCAGCATCGTCATTCCGCCCCTTCTGCCTGTGGATGATGCCCCGTCGGCGGCGCCGCCGCGGGCAATGCCTTTGGGCTCACCTGTGGCTCGCCGCCGGCGGCACTTTCGGCCGGCCCCGGACCCGGGGGCAATATCTGCTGAGCGACGGCATCGAACAGCCCGGGCTGAACATGGCCGAACGTGGACGGCGGCACGTTGGTGCTTTGCCGGGCGAGCTCGCGGTAGGCATTCGCGTTGAGCACGCCGCCGCCGCCACGCAGCGACGACGTCCAGCGGGTGAAGGCATCGGCTGAAACCGCGCTCACGCTGAAGTTCATGTCCGAGAAGCCGTCGCCGCTGAAGTGCGCCGACTGGCCGAAAAAGCTGCCCTCGCGGTCGGCCTGCAGATGCAACTCGGTCTGCATGCCGTTCATGACGTAGACCATGCTGCCAAGCTGGGGCACGAAGAACGTGTTCATCACGCTGGCCGAGGTCAGCTTGAAATGAACTGGAACGCCGGCGGGGATAACCAATTGATTGACAGCGCCCACGCCCTGCTCGGGATAGAGGAACAGCCATTTCCAGTCGAGCGCCACCACCTGGATGTCGAGCGGCGGCTGCGCGAAAGGGATCGGTTTGCGCGGATCGAGCTGGTGCGATCCGTAATAGATCAGCCCGCCAAGGAAAAGGATGGTGAGCGTGGGGATCGACCAGACGATCAACTCGATGCGCCCCGAATAGGTGAACTCCGGGTCATAGCGCGCGTCGCTGTTCGAGGCGCGGAATTTCCATGCGAAGGCCAAGAGCGCAACAAGCGTCGGAACAACGATCACCAGCATCACCGCCAGTGAGTTCAAGAGGATCGTGCGGTTGCCCGAGCCAATGGGTCCTTGCGGGTCGAGCACACCCCCCGCGCAACCGGGCAAGAATGCGATTGCCGGGATCCAGAGCAGTTGCCGCCCCGGCTTGGAGCTGGATCGCAACAACACTTGCTCGGCCACCAATCCTGGAGAGGACGCGTTCTTGGGGCACGCGCTCTTGGCACTTCTCATCTGAAGCCTTCCTCTGAACCAACTTCAAGGCGCGTGGCCGGGGTGCCGCCCTCCGCCGGACGAAGGACCTAACTGGCGCTTCCCAGGTTTGTTCCTCCTCGCTGGCTCGTGCACAAACTCCAATTCGGCGGCACGGCGATGGAGCACAGCTAAGTCGATCACCCCATCAAGCTGGTGGAGCCGGGACCGCTCCACGGTTTTGGCCCATGAGCGAATCGACGCCAGTCATGGCTAGTGACGACCGGTGGGGGCCCGAACTTCTTGCCGATCGCCGCGCCGGCGGAGAGGACACGTCCTTCGGGGTGCTCGTTTTCCATCTGACGTCTGCTCCTGACGCGGGATTTTTTCGGGGCTGGCCGCAAGTCGCCCAAGCGTGCGACGCCTAACTGGCGCCTCCCGGGATTGTTCCGCTTGTCAGTGTTTGGGCGACATGGGCGCGACCCGAAGGGGAACTCTACCTGCTCGAGAGATGGAGTTGTCCAACGTGACCATTCACAACGACGGCGGCTCGGTTACCTCAGCTATTTGCAGCCATCGCTGGCTCGCGTACGAATTTTGATTTCGGCGGGACGGCGAACACCGTGAAGCGCTCAGCCAGACTGTCAAGAGCTTTACGCATGCCCACTCCAGCGGCAGCCGCACCGTGTCCAGTGATGACCATCTGAGGGTTCAGGGCAGCCAGACGCTTCACAGATCTTTCCGCCGCATCCCAGTCCGGCGTGAAGTAGCGCGGCGGACCGTGCATCTCGAGATCCTGGACGGCGACCTCATAGACCGACTCCTGACCGGTGGTGATGAAAGCGTCCCCTACGATCAGCGAGCGGTCTTCCTCGCGCCAGAGCGAAATGTGACCAGGGGCGTGCCCGGGTGTGTGCAGCCATTGCCATCCGGGCATTCCGGGGACCGATCCGTCGGCGGGCAAGAGTTCCAATCGGTTGCCAAGATCGATCGGCCCGCGTGGAAAGAGCGGCGAAAGCAGCGCCATCAGTCCGCCCCCGACCCAGGGATCCGGTGCCGGATAACATTCAGTTCCGTCCAAATAGGGCCGCTCGAGTCGATGCGCGAAGACGGGCACCTCCCACCTATTCGCGAGGTCCAGAACCGTTCCCACATGGTCAAAATGGCCGTGTGTCAGGATAACCGCGGCAGGCCGTGCGTTGGTGCCAAACCGCTTTTCCGCGACCGCAAGAATACTGCTTCTCGACGTCGGCAACCCCGTATCTATTAGCACCCAGTTCCGATCTCCGCTGCGCGGTGCGCCGAAGAACACGACATTGACGATTGCCAGCCGCAAATAACCCAGGTCCGGTGCGATGCTCCAGGCACCGTCGCCATGATCTTCGCGCCTGGCGTGGTCGATCTCGGAAAGTCGAATCTGAACGGTCATGATCCCGTGCCTCGGTTGTTGCTGCGCAGCCGCTCGAGTTCATCGGCGGCGGTGGTACATGCCCCGAACTTGGGCACGGCCCCCTTGTTCCTTCCTTGATCCTCGTTCGCCACCCGGATTGCAGACAGCGCGACTAACCCGACGTTATTTATTAACTGGTTACGAGGCGGTTCGCCCAAATTGAGTCAAGAAGCTAGGCCACCCATTCGCTGGCTGCATCTATCTTACACCCCTTGGCAGCTTTGCTGCCCAATCTTGGTCATTGAGAGATTAGCAGCCGCTTCCAAAAAGCAGACATCACAGGGACTGCGTCGTAGCTCCGATGTGCCTCAGAGCGCTTCTTTTAAGCAAACAGAAGCTGCCGTTCGTGAGCTAATACCGAGATCTCCTGGGTCGCCAGCTTTCTTAGCGACGAAACGGTGAAATGGTTGGCTCCGTTTGTCGGGCTGGCCAGCCCGATTGAAGCGGAGCACGATCATGCCCTTCAAAGCACGTGGAAGGATGCCAGGGGCCTAGGGGGACGGGGTCCCCCTGTCAGACTTTCCGGCTGGCCAGCAGCCTTGTAAGCCAGTCCGGATCCATTTCCGGTACGGACGACAAAAGCCGTTCGGTGTAAGCGGCATGGGGAGGTGTGAGAACTTGGCTCTTCAGTCCCTGTTCAACGACTTTGCCCTGGTGCATGACAACGATTTGGTCGGCTATCGCCCTTACGGTAGCAATGTCGTGGGTAATGAAGATGTAGCTCATTTCGAGTTCACGCTGCAGGCGCATGAGAAGCTTGAGGATTTCCTCTTGGACGATCTGGTCGAGCGCGGACGTGATCTCGTCACAGATGATAAGCTCTGGATCGGCTGCCAACGCCCGGGCAATGCAGACGCGTTGCTTTTGGCCGCCCGATAGCTCGCCAGGCAGGCGTTCCAGAAAATCCTCGCTCATCTCGACCATGTGCATAAGTTCGCAGATCCGGCGATCCTTCTGCGCGCCCTTTAGGCCGAGGTAGAATTCGAGCGGCCGAGCTATGATTTCTTCGACCGTCTGGCGCGGATTCAGGGCGTTGTCGGGCATTTGGTAAATCATCTGCATGCGGCGCAGGACCTCCTTCGGCCGCGTCTTTAGGCTCGTGGAAAGGGGCTGCCCGGCAAAAGAAATCAAACCTGAAATTGGCGGCAAGAGACCGGTGACGACTCGCGCGAGCGTCGATTTGCCCGAACCGGATTCGCCGACCACGGCCACGGTTCTTCCGCGCGGGACCTTGATGGAGACATCCTGGAGCACCTTGACCTTTCCTGCATAGGCCGCGGTAACGTTGTCTATCGTCAGCAGATAGTCATCGGCTGGAACTTCGGGCTTGGCGAGCTTGCGTACGGCCCAGAGCGTTTTGGTATATTCCTGGCTGGGCGAGGCCAGCATCTGGCGTGTATCAGCCTCCTCTACGGTGCGTCCGTGGCGCAGAACCATGATACGATCCGCCATTTGCGCCACCACCGCCAGGTCATGCGTCACGTAGATTGCAGCGGTGTTGAATTCCTCCACGATGTTGCGAATGGAAGCTAGAACTTCAACCTGCGTGGTCACGTCGAGCGCGGTTGTTGGCTCGTCGAATATTATGAGGTCCGGACGACAAGCCATTGCCATCGCTGTCATTGCCCGTTGCAACTGCCCGCCGGAGACCTGATGAGGATAGCGAAAGCCTATGGTCTCCGGTTCTGGGAGTTGAAGGCGTCGATAAAGATCGACGGCGCTCCGGTTCGCCTCTTCCCGGCCGGCAATTCCATGCGCCACCGCTGTTTCGACGGTTTGTTCCAAGAGCCGATGTGCCGGATTGAAAGAGGCAGCCGCGCTTTGTGCGACATAGGCAATGCGGGAGCCCCTGAGGCGACGGCGCCCTTTTTCATTGACTGCCAGAAGATCAATCCCGTCGAACAGGACCGAGCCTTGCATGATCCGGCAGCCCGGCTTGGCATAACCCATTGCGGCAAGGCCAATGGTGGACTTGCCGGCGCCTGATTCGCCGATCAGGCCAAGAACCTCGCCCCGCTTCAGCGTCAGATCGATCCCGCGGACAATCGGATGCCAGCGCTCGTCCGAGAACCCCTCCACATGCAGATTGCGGATTTGAAGTAGATCCTTGCCTTTTTCGCGTGAGCCTGGACCGCTACTTTTCATCCCGCAACCCGCTTGTTGCGTGCAGGAACCAGTCCACAACGAAATTCACGGACACGGTAAGGAGAGCAATCGCGCCGGCCGGAAGTAGCGGGGTGACGTCGCCGTAGGTGATCAGGGTCGCGTTCTCGCGCACCATTGATCCCCAATCGGCCGTCGGCGGCTGAATACCGACGCCGAGAAACGACAGCGCCGCGACTGTCAGGAACACGAAGCAGAATCGCAAGCCGAACTCGGCGACCAGTGGCGGCATGACATTGGGAAGGATTTCCTTGGCGATGATCCATTTTGGTCCCTCGCCGCGTAATCGTGCCACCTCGACATATTCCATCACCGCCACGTTAAGCCCGACGGCGCGAGAAAGCCGAAAGACCCGGGTGGAATCGAGAAGCGCAATGATGACAATCAGGCTCGTGATCGAAGAGCCGAAGATCGTCAGCAGCACCAGCGCGAAGATCAGACTCGGGATTGACATCAGCACGTCCACCGCACGTGACAAGATCTGGTCGAGCCACCCCCTGTACAATGCGGCAAGAAGGCCGAGCGAGACGCCGACCGCGAAGGACAGCAACGTGGTCGCGACCGCTATAGCGATGGTGTTGCGCGCACCGTAGATCAAGCGGGTGAGCATGTCGCGGCCGAGCTGATCGGTTCCCAGTTTGAACTCCTGGCTCCACGGCGCGAAGGCTTCGCTGAAAACCTGCGTCTCGCCATATGGGGCTATCCAGTGCGCGAAGACCGCAACAAAGACGTAGCCGAGGATCACGACGATGCCGAACCACGCGCTGAACGGTGCCTTCTTCAGCGCAGTTTTCGCCCGGGTGGCACGCGAGCGCCTGAGCCTCTGAAGCTCCGCGACAGATTCGGATCTGGTCATCGTGGGTGCAAGAGCCTGGGATTGGTGGCGATGGAAATAATGTCGGCTAGCAGGTTGAGAAGGATATAAGTCGCGGCGAAAATCAGGGCGCAGGCCTGGACAACCGGAACATCCCTGGATTTTACCGCGTCAACCATCAGCTGGCCGATGCCGGGGTAAACGAACACGACCTCGACCACGACCACTCCGACGATGAGATACGCCAGATTGAACGCGACCACAGTGACGATCGGAGCCCAGGCATTGGGCAGGGCATGCCTCAGCACGATCACCATCGGGGACATTCCCTTGAGGCGCGCCATATCGATGTAGGGGCTTGACAGCATGTTGATGATGGCCGCTCGGGTCATGCGCATCATGTGGGCCACGATTACAAGCGTAAGGGTGATTGCCGGCAGGGCGACTTTCCAGAGATGCTCCCAAAATGGCGTCTGATCGTTCACATTCGACAATGTCGGAAATTTGGGAACCGCATTGAGCGCCCAGTTCAGCGAGACAGTGAGCCAATGAGGCAGCGTTTGAGCGAAATCGGATCCGATGAACGTGTCGCGCGAGATCACTAGGTAGGCGAGCATATAAGCGACGAAAAATTCCGGGAATGAAATGGTTGTCAGTGTCGCGACATTCACCAGCCGGTCGAACCAGCCGTTGCGGTACAGCGCAGCCAGAATGCCAAGCCCCAAGGCCAGGGGAACGGCTATCAGCGCCGTCACCGCTGCAAGGAACATCGTGTTGTAGAGGCGGGGTGCGATGATCTCGGCCACGGTACGCCGATATCCGGTGCGGCTCGCAAACGAAGAGCCGAAATCGCCATGGAGCATCTGGGCGATCCAAGCGAAGTAGCGCTCGACAGGCGGACGATCGATGCCGATCTCCCGCTGAAACGCGGCGACCGTTTCGGGCGTCGCCGACTGCCCGAGCGTGGCCTTGGCGAAGTCGCCTGGGAGCATCGCGATCGCAGAGAAGATGATGATGGACACGATAAACAAAGTGACCAGACCGAGGCCAAGGCGCTGCAGGACCGTTCTTGCGACGGGGTTCATGTGCGTGGCGTTTCCCTTTGGGCGGCAACCCTGCACTCGGAGCCAGCTGACCGGAGCCTCAAAACCATCGCGGCTCCGGCCCGCCATCTCATGCCGTGGCGATCCACCAGCGTTCGGCCATTTTCAGTCCATCGTTCTCCCAGTTGGGCGCCACATCACCGTGTGCGAGCTTTTTGGATTGGGCGCTGACGAAATTGTTGAAGACCAGCACGATGCTGCCGCCGTCATCGTGGGTTAGTTGCTGCATCTCGGCATACATCGCCGCTCGTTTGGCTTCGTCCGTCTCGGCGCGTGCCTGGACAAGCAATTCGTTGAAGTGGGGATTTTTCCAGAACGTTTCGTTCCAGCTGGAGTCCGCGGCAAAGGCTTGCGTGAACATCCAGTCGGCGGTTGCCCGACCGCTCCAATAGGAAGCGCACCAGGGTTTCTTCAGCCAGACATTGTCCCAATAAGCGTCCTCGGCCTCACGCACGACATTGACGTCGATGCCGCATTGGGCTGCCGTTTCGCGAATGAGCGAAGCCGCATCCACCGCCCCCGCAAAGGCGGCATCGGCCACCGAGAGGTCCACCTTCAGGTTCTCCATTCCGGCCTTTTTCAGGTAGTGCTTGGCTTTTTCCGGATCGAAGCTGTGTTGCGGTTGCGGATCCTTGGCGAATTTGATGGCCGGCGCGATCGGGTTGTCGTTGGCCACAGTGGCGTGGCCAAGAAAGATCTTGTCGACGATTTCTTGGCGATTGATCGCCCATTTCAATGCCATTCGCACGTCCGGATTATCAAACGGCGCCATCGTGACATTCATCGGCAAGGTATAGTGCCCGTAGCCAGTGACCTCGACGATTTCCACCTTGGGATTGCGTTTCAACATGCCGAGGGTCTTGAGGTCGGCGCGGCCGATATAGTCCACCTCCCCCGTGGATAGCGCCGCCATGCGAGCGGCGAGATCTGTGATCGCGATGAACTCCACCTCGTCGAGATAGGGCTTGCCATTCTTGAAGTAGTTTGGATTGCGCTTGAGCTTGGCCGAAACGCCGGGCTGGAAATTCTCGAGGACGAAAGCACCGGTGCGAACGCCTGAAGCCCAATCCGCCTTGCCGTCCTTGGCCGGCATGATGACCAGATGGTAGTCACTCATGATGTAAGGGAAATCGGCGTTGCCGCTCTTGAGCGTGAAGACCACCGTTTCCGGGCCGTCCGACTTGACATCGGCGACGGAGTCCAACAGCGACTTCGCCGCCGATTTGGTGTCCTTGCCCATGTGATATTGCAAGGAGGTCACGACGTCATCCGCCGTCACGGTCTTGCCGTTGTGAAAGGTTGCGCCTTTGCGCAGCTTGAAAGCCCAGGTTTTGGCTCCATCCGAAGTTTCAAAGCTCTCGGCGAGGTCCGGTTGGACATTGCCTTTGGCGTCGACCTCAGTGAGGCTGTTGGACAGCGAGCCCGAAAATGCGGTTTGTGTGAACGTGTCGGGGTAGCCGGCCGGATCGATCGAATCCGTCGTCGCGCCATGAGCCATGCCGAGCTTGGCGAAGCCGCCCTGCATCGGTTCGGCCCGCGCCGTGCTCACGAACAGCCGGTCGGCGGCGGCAACGGTGAGGCCTGCGGCCAGCCCAAGATGAATGAAGTCGCGGCGGGAAACCTTGCCGCCTCCGACCAGGCTTTGCGCGATACCAAGCTTGTATTCAGATTCTGACATTTGACTCTCCCATTGCGGAGTTCCCCGCGTTATTTCTCGTCAAGCACCGGCGAACAAATCTGCTTATTGGCTCCGCCACCTTCCTTCGAATTTTTCCAATCCCAATCGGCTTGCGCCAATCAGGCCGTCACGTAGATGCCGCCGGCTTCGACGGTGACTGGAAATGTGCGCGCGCGAACGGAGGGATCGACCAAGGCCGCGCCTGACTTGATGTCGAACTCCCACCCGTGCCAGGCGCATCGAACGATCTCGTTTTCGCGATGATAGATGAATTGCGCCTGTTCAACGGGCGCGGTTGTGCCGCATTGCGGCCCCTCGCAAAGCGGAGCGCCGCGGTGCGGACAGACATTCAGCAGCGCGTGGAATGAATCTCCGATGCGGAAAATCCCGACCGAAAGGCTGCGGATCTTGGCGATGAACGGAGACCCTGTTTCGATCTCGTCGACGCGGCAGATATATGTCTTCTCGGGCATCGTATGCTTCCTCAGGCGGCATTCGCGGCTTGCGCGCGGGGGATGCGTTTGTAGACTTCCAGCGCGTTCAGTCCCATGATCTTGCTCTTCCATGCAGGAGGGATTTGCAGCGTGTTGGCATCGTCGTAATCCCAGTGCGGATAGTCTGATGCAAACATCAGCGTGTTTTCGCCGTCCATCGCTTCGAGCGTGGACCAGAGATGTTGGATGTTTGCAGGCTGCTCCAGCGGCTGCGTGGAAAAGCGGATGTTGCGCCGGCAATATTCAGACGGCAGCATCTTCAGCCATGGCGTCTCCTTGCGCAGCGCTTTGTAGTCGGCGTCCAGGCGCCAAAGGACCGACGGAACCCAGGCGACGCCGCACTCGATGATCACGAAGTAGAGGTCCGGCCATTTCTCGAAGACGCCATGGGCGATCATGCTTGCCACGTGCGACATCGCCGACATGTGCAGAATGGCATGCGTTTCCCAGAAGAATGTCGTCGGAGCAGGAGCAATGGCAGTTGAATTCACGCCGCCATGCCCGCCCAGATGAATGGCGAATGGCAACCCCACTTCCGCGCAGGCTTCGTAGATCGGATGGTAAAACGGGTCGCCATACGGCTTGACGGACCCCTGGGAGGCGAGAACCTGGACCATGCGCGGATGGCTGCCAAGACGGCGTATCTCGGCGGCAGCGAGCTTCGGATCCTGTGGCGCGATGATGATCGAGCCCATGAACCGATCGTCTTTCGGCAACCACTGATCGATCTGATAATCGTTGTAAGCGCTGACCAGAGCGCTGGCATAGTAAGGGTTAGCCAGTGTCGACGCCTCGATAGGCTCATCGCCGGTCAGGATCGCCACGTCGACTTTGTATTTGTCGAGGTGCTTCTCTTTCATGATGAGATAGTTGTCGGCTTCCGTTTTCGGACGGATGTCCTTGCGGGAAAAGTCCTGCGGGTGGAACCAGGGCCGATGACCATGCGGAAAGGCCCCAACGGGCCCTGTTTTCTCGCCCTCGATGAACATGTCTTTCCACAAGCCGGAGAGATAGGGCTCCAACACAGTAGCGCTTGACCAGTAATTATGACAGTCGCAGTCGACTATGAACACTTCTTCCGCTCCGTATCCGTATCTCGTCCCGGCGGCGCTGCCGGCCGCTGATGTGCTACAGCTTCCGCCTTGAGTATTGTTTGATCAAGCTTATGATACGTGGAATATGATCGAGTTTTTCGATTGGAGATTTCATGCAACTTGATCACATCGAGACCTTTCTGGACATCATCGAATCGAGAAACTTCAATCGCACCGCGGATCGGCTAGGATTGACCCAGTCGACGATCAGCACCCGCATCAAGAACCTCGAGAGCGCAATCGGGTCCGAACTGTTCCAGCGCGGACGCGCCGGGGCGGAACCGACCGCCGCAGGACGCCGGTTCGAAGCTTACGCAAGATCCCTGCTGTCCACATGGTCGCAGGCTCGCCACGATGTCCGGGCGTTCAATCGTTTCGAAGGCACCTTGCGCGTCGCCGCGCAGGTCGGGATGACCCGCTCGGTTTTGCCGGGTTGGGTGGAGACGCTGTGTCAGGCTCTTCCCAAATCGTCGATCCATGTCGAGTCGGATTATTCGAACCAGATGGTCAGCGACCTAAGCATGGGAAATCTCGACATCGCAGTGCTTTACGCCCCACGATACCTACCCGAAATCTCCTATGAACATTTGATGGTTGAGGAATATGTGATGGTTTCCACGGTAGCCAGAACCCTCTCCGAGGTCGATCCTGAAACCTATATTCGTCCTGGCTATACGGCCCTGCTGGAGAAGGCCCATGCCGAATTGCTTGGCGAGTTGGCGATCTGTCGCCTTTCCATGGGATCGGAAACCTTGGCGGAGATGATGCTACGGCGCGCGGGCGGGACCTGCTATATGCGAAGTGACGATGCGCGCAGGTTCGCCCTCGAACGCCCATCGTTCATCGTCGAAGGTGCTCCGACCCTGCATCAGCCGGTACACACGGCCATCCTGGCGCGCCGCAAGCACGAACCGATCATCCGCAAGGGAATCCGCGCCCTTCACGTTGCCGTGATGTCACTGGATATGTAATCGAAATAATCGATCATAACTCGCGAGGGAGGCTCCTGTTATGGCGGGCCTGGAAATGGCATCTTGGCTCTACTTCAAACCGAGATGAATGATGAACGCACACGTTGGGACCCCCGGCCTCCTCCCGATGATGCGTCATCGGCAATGGGCACAAACCACATCGCAGCTCGTACTCTGCCGTCGTGTAATCGAGGAGACGCCCGATGTGAAAACTTTCGTTTTCACATCCCCGACGGATTGGATGTTCTGCTTCAGCGCGGGCCAGTATGTGCTCGTGCACCTCAAGATCGAGGGTGCCGCGGTGACGCGCTCCTACTCTGTTTCCTCACCACCGACGCGACCGCTCGACCTGCAGATCACGGTGAAGCGAACACCGGGCGGCCTGGTTTCGAATTGGCTCCACGACAATTTGGGGGCGGGCGACGAGATCGAAATCGAAGGGCCGCTCGGCTCATTCAATCTCGATGACCTGCCATATGAAACGCCGCTCTTCCTTTCGGGCGGCAGCGGGATAACGCCCGTGATGTCGATGTTGCGTGCGCTTACCGACCGCGCAACCGACCAGGATATCTCCTTCATTCATAGTGCCAGAACGCCAGGTGATATAATCTTTCGACGGGAATTGGACGCACTTGCCTCTCGCTTCCCCAACGTGCGGGTAACGTGCGTTTGCAGCCAGGAAGATCGCACCTGGAGGGGGCCAACTGGCCGAATAGACAGTCAGATGCTGCTGACCCTCGTTCCCAATCTCCACAGGCGCACCGTTTTTGCCTGTGGACCCGAAGGGTACATGAAGACGGCACGGGCCTGCCTTCACGCAATAGGCTTCCCGCCGGCGCAATATCACGAGGAGAGTTTCGGAGGCAGCAATGGTTCGCGGTCGGAATTGGCTTCAGCGATTTCGTCTTCGGTCCGTTTCGCCCGCTCGGGCGTGGAGCATCACTGCGCGCCCGGAGAGACCCTGCTTGAAGCGGCACGGAACTGTGGCATCTACATCCCAACCGCCTGCCAGCAGGGCGTTTGCGGAACGTGCCGAAATAGCCAAACTATCCGGCGAAGTTGCCATGGACGATCTAGGCGGGCTGAATGCTGAAGATAAATCGGCCGGCTATGTCCTGGCATGTTGCAGCCGCCCGCAAGGAACGGTTTTGCTCGACGTTTAACTCGGCGTTGTTGACCTTTGAAAAGGCCGCCTTGCGCGCCATTGGCCTCGAGGGTCTGGTCTCAAAATGTTGCCGCCGCCGTCGAAATGGGAGCAGAGCCGCCCCCCTTCCTCCTGGTTTTCGGGTTTACCACCCGCGCACCCGTGGCACCGTTCGACTTATTCCAACCCTTACTGAGCTACAGACGCGAATGTCAGCTTTAGGGCTCGAAACGTGGCAGCGCATTGGCCGGCCGCCAGGCAACTACGATCGGTTGCTGGACTTCAGCCGCGCGGTCACCGGCACATTGTTCTTCGTGCCGGCGACGACATTTCTGGAGAACGTTGCGACCCGGGAAGCAGTCACCTCGACCGCTGGTCCGGCCCTGTCGGACGGATCTATTCGGAGTCATCGTAAGTAGGTCCGCCAGACCATACAGTACGAGGAAACGGCTTGGCGACCCGTACAGAGAACGCTGACCCTCAGCGACTAGCACATCGTTATCTGTCAACTGGTTACGAGGCGGTTCGCCCAAATTCAAGAAGCTAGGCCCCCCATTCGCTGATCGCATTTATCTTACACCCATTGGCAGCTTTGCGCCTCAAATCGGCCGATAGGGCGGCCCTATCCGTGCCGTTAAGCGGACGTCGATGAACGGCACGCCACGAACGGCTTGCGCCATCTGGTCACCCGAGGCGTTTGTGGCGTGCCGAGTTGATATGAGACCCAGCGTCTTGGTCGAAATTAGAACGGGAGCTTGATATCGCCCACCGACAAAGGGCTACCGGCCGCTATGAGCGCGGCAACCGTCTCTCTGTCCTGTTGCCGGCGCCTCATGAGTCCGTTCAGCACCCTGTCGAGAGATATCGCGCCGGCTCCGGCGATGGCGAGGACGAACATGCCGCCCGCTATGGCGAGATCCTTTTCCAAATGCAGCAATTCGTTCTGGCTGGCAAAATTGGTGTGGAACAGGGCTGCCGTTGCCAAACAGAACAGTCCGAGCGCGACCGCGCCCAGACGCGTCAGCAGGCCCAGGCCGATCGAAAGACCGGCTCCCAGCTGCAGCGCTATGGTGGCCATCAGAAGCGGCAGGCTGACGCCGAGGGCGGCCATGGCTTTTGCGGCACCGTCGAAATGGATCGCCAGCTCAACGCCTTCATGCACGAAGAGCAATGAGAGCAGCAGGCGACCCGTCAGCAGGGTCAAGTCGGTGAGATGTAGTTTCAAGGCGATTTGTGTCGTTGTCACGATTGGCTCCAGATAGGAAAGAGGGCAGGCGCCGCACGACGGCGCCCGCCTGGCTTCATTGGGTCACTTTGGTGTCGATGGCCTTCTGCAGGTCTGCGCGTTCCTCGCAGCCCGCCGGGCAGAGCTGGGTCAGCGATGCCAGCTGCTCCCTAGCTTTGGCCATGTCGCCGGTCTCGACATAGAGTTCGCCGAGATATTCGCGCGCCGCTTTGTGGTCCGGCTTCAGTTCGAGCGCCTTGGTGTAGTAGGTCAGTGCCGTCGTGTAATCGCCGGTCTTGCGCAGCGTGAAGCCGAGCAGATTGTAGACGTCGGCCTGCTGCGTGTCCTGCGCCAGGTCACGAAGATCGGCCAATGCACCCTTATAGTCCTTGGCATCGATCTTGGCTTTTACTGCGGTGAGGTCGGGCGCGTCGTCGCCTTCAATGTTGTCCACGGCATAGGCCGGCCCGGTGACGGCGACCGGAACGGCAGCCAGCACGGCAACGGCGCCGAGCAGCCCGAACAGGTTGTGCCTGTTGAAGAGGGAAGGTTCCATTGTCTTTCTCGCTTTGGGATTGCCGCGCTTAAATTTGCACGGGGGTGAAGCCGTAGGCGTTGCCGTCCTTGACGAAGGTGCCGGTGCCCGGGAACGGGAAGTGCGAACCGGAGATGCGGATGTTGTCGGCAATCACGCGATCGATCAGTTTGTGGCGCGTGGTAATGGCCGTCGGCCCATCCTGGTCGTAGGTGCCTTGCCAGTCCGGATGCGGCGCCAGCAGTGCCGGCACATACATTGTGTCTGCCGAAATCATGATCTGCTCCTTGCCGGAGTTTGCGAGGTAGACCGAATGGCCTGGCGTATGACCGGGCGCGGCGATGATCTGCATGCCAGGCGCCACTTCGGCGCCGTCCTCGACCAGCTTCCAGTTCTTCCATTTCGGGAAGTTTTCGGCGATGCGCTTGCCCGCCGGCTTGCGCCCTTCGGGCAGCTTTGCCAGTCGGCCGGGGTCGGTCCACCACTTGTATTCCGTGGCGTTGACGATGAGCTCGGCATTGGGGAACACAGGCGCGCTGGTCCCCTTTTCCATCAGGCCCCAGACGTGGTCGGGATGGAAATGCGAGATCATGATGGTGTCGATAGTCTTGTAGTCGATGCCAGCGGCGGCCATGTTGGCCGGCAGATGGGTGGCATTGGTTTGCCATTGGCCGACGCCCGAACCGGCATCCATCATAATCACCTTGCCGTTCATCTTGAGGACGACGACGGTGAGCGGGATAGGCA
>NZ_RZQP01000088.1:0-22926 GCF_003998165.1 Mesorhizobium sp. M7A.F.Ca.US.007.01.2.1
CGGCCGGATCGGGCAGGCCAGCGACCTTGGAGAGTATCTCCGACAATTCCCGGTCGACATCGGCAAGCTGACGCGCGAAGCGGTCGCGGCGCTCGGCGGTATCGCGCAGCGTCCGTTCGATCTGGTTGCGCGAGGCGGCAGCCTCGGCCCGCTCGGCAGTCAGCGCGGCGAGTTTGGCTTCGCTTTGTGAAAGCGTAGATGCCGCTTGTTCGAAAGCCGCGCGGGTGGTGGCCTCGCGCTCGGCGGCACCAGCATTTTCCGAATTGAGTGCCGCCTCTTCGGCGCGCAGGCGCTCGAGAATGTCCGCGTTGTCGCGGACCATGCGCTCCTCACGCGCGATATCGCCGTCGAGCTGCTGCAGCCGGCGCTCGAGTTCGCTCTGACGGGCGCGGATGCGGCCGGCTTCCTCTTCGATCTGCGACTTGGCGATCGAGAGGCGCTGGAAGGCAGCGGCGGCGGCGGCTTCCGCGTCGCGCAGGTCCGGCAGCCGATGGGCGCCTATGCCTTGCTCCCTGGCGGCGGCCATCTGGGCCGCGGCGCGGTCGCCGACCAGTGCCGTGGCAACCGCCAGCGCCGATCGCGCCTCGCCTTCCTGGGTTTTGGCCAGCGTCCAGCGCAGATGCAACAGCGTTGCTTCGGCCTTGCGGATATCGGCCGACAGGTTCTTGAAGCGGGAGGCCTGGCGCGCCTGGCGCTTCAGGCTTTCGATCTGGCTTTCCAGCTCGCCGACGACGTCGTCCAGTCGTTCGAGGTTCTGCTCGGCCGCCTTCAGCCGCAGTTCTGCCTCGTGGCGGCGGGTGTGCAGGCCGGAAATGCCTGCCGCCTCTTCGAGCAGGGCGCGGCGTGCCTGGGGCTTGGCCTGGATCAGTTCGCCGATGCGGCCCTGGCCGACCATCGACGGGGAACGCGCACCGGTCGACTGGTCGGCGAACAGAAGCTGCACGTCCTTGGCGCGGGCCTCCTTGCCGTTGATACGGTAAAGCGAGCCGGCCTCGCGCTCGATGCGGCGCGACACCTGCAGTTCGTCGGCATCGTTGAAGGCAGCGGGCGCCGAGCGGTCGCTGTTGTCGAGGAAAAGCGTGACTTCGGCGGTGTTGCGGGCGGGCCGAGTGCCCGAGCCGGAAAAGATGACGTCGTCCATGCCGGACGCGCGCATGTTCTTGTAGGAGCTTTCGCCCATCACCCAGCGCAGCGCCTCGACAAGGTTCGACTTGCCGCAGCCATTCGGTCCGACAATGCCGGTCAGGCCGCGTTCGATGACGAACTCGCCGGGCTCGACGAAGGACTTGAAACCGAGGAGGCGAAGGCGGGAAAACTTCATTCGCGCCGCCCACTAAGCGGACTTCCGTGGTTTTTCGAAAGGAATTCGCGGCACGACAAGAAACCGCGCACGCCGAAGCGCCGCCGCCTCAGGGCTGACTGGACGTCAGAGCAGAGGGTCGATGATGGCCGACATTTCCTCAATCGACATCGCCCCCTTGTAGGTCTTACCGTTGATGAAGAAGGTCGGTGTCGAGTCGACCTTGAATTCATTGGCGCCGCGCTTCTGGACCGATCTCACATCGTCCAGAAGTTTCTGGTCCGTCAAGCAGGCCTCGAAGGACTCCTGTGTAAAACCGGCGAGCTTCGAGATTTGCAGCAGCGCATCCTTGGTATTCTGGACGCCAACCCAGTTCGCCTGCTGCCGGAACAGGACGTCGACCATGGGGTAATAGTTATCCTTGGCGCAGCGCGCCAGCATAAAACCGGCTTCGGCGCTCGGGTCGAACGGGAATTCGCGCAGGATGTAGCGAACCTTGCCGGTGTCGATGTACTTGGTCTTCAGGTCCGGAAAGGTGGTCTCGGCGAAATGCGCGCAATGCGGGCAGGTCATCGAGGCGTATTCGACGATGGTGACCTTGGCGTCGTCCTTGCCAAGCTGCTTGTCGGGCAGCGCGCCCGGCTTCATCAGTTCCGTCATGTCCACGGTGCCCTGGGCTTCCGGCGCGGTGGCGGCGGCCGGCGTGGCCGGCTTTGCGGGAGCGGCCGGCTCAGCGGGCTTCACATTCGCAGCCTTCGCCTCCTCGCCAGAGTCGCTGCAGGCCGCGAGCAGGGCCACCGCCGGAATGGCGGCCAGCGAAGACAGGACGTTTCTGCGAGACAAGCTTTGGCCAAACGGGGGACGGTTCATACGAATCACCTGACAAGGGTTGGATTTTGCAATGCAAAGATACGAAAAGGCGAGAGTTGGCGCGAATTAAGGCATCTCGATCCCCAATCCAATCGCGAAACCTGACAAGGGCGATCACGAATGCGAGATATAGACGACGAATCCATGACTTTCTTCAAGACGCCTATGATTTTCTCTCCCCAATAATGGTCGCGCCAAGTTTCTCCAGCGAGGCGCGCAGTCCTTCATTATCGACCAGGCCGACAGTCCCCGACAATTTCGTCTTCTCAGCCGCGGTCAGCGGTCTCAGGGCCGGTCTGCGCTTTCCTTTGTCGGCTGTCACCGGCTTCTGCAGGATCCTGATGCGGTTGATGGCGGTGAAGCCGAGGAAGGCGTTGACCCGGTTGATGATCTCGCCCGTCTCGTGCTGCAGATGAAGTGCCGCCATGCCTTCGCAGGCAATGACCAGCACGGCCGGCTCGAACGGATCGTCCTCATGCATACGGCGCGGCCACTGGATTTTTTCGGGGCGCGAGTGGCTGGCCAGCCGTGGGCCGGCGATCTCGTCCCATGACTGGACGAGGCCGATCGAAATGCCGGCCCGCTTGCGCAGCACCGGATCGAGGATCCTGGTCGCGAGATCGCTGACCGGGACGGGATTGCCGTAGGGCGTTCTCCCTGCCATGTACGTCCTCCAGCGACGACCCAGCAGATACCGGCCAGGCCAATACAAGATCAATGGCACCAGCAGACCAGACCCGCAAGACCGCATCCTGGGATAGTGGCAAAGCCACATCCGCAGATAGCAGCATAGCTGCATCTGGAGATAGCAGCACAGCTGCATCCGGTGTCAGCGACGATATCGCATCCCGCCTGCTCGGCTGGTATGATGTGCATCACCGTGAATTGCCGTGGCGCATCACGCCCCGTGAGCATGCACGCGGCGTGCGGCCTGATCCCTACCGCATCTGGCTCTCCGAGGTCATGCTGCAGCAGACCACCGTCGAAGCAGTGAAGGCCTATTTCCGGGTATTCGTCGAGAAATGGCCCGATGTCGAGGCGCTGGCCGCGGCGCCGACCGAGGACGTGATGAAGGCGTGGGCGGGGCTCGGTTACTACTCCCGCGCCCGCAATCTCAAGGCTTGTGCCGATCTTGTGGCCGAGCGTGGCGGCCGGTTTCCCGACACGGAGACGGGTTTGAGAGAGCTGCCCGGCATCGGCGCCTATACGTCGGCGGCCATCACGGCGATTGCCTTCGATCGCCCCGCCGCGGTTGTCGACGGCAATGTCGAACGTGTCATCTCCCGGCTGTTTTCGATCACAACCCCGCTCAGCGAAGCCAAGCCCGAGATCCGCGCCCATGTCGAGCGCATGGTGCCCGGGATAAGGCCTGGCGACTTCGCCCAGGCGATGATGGATCTCGGCGCCACCATCTGTACGCCACGCCGGCCACGCTGCATGCTGTGCCCGCTACGCGAAGACTGCAGCGCGGTCGTTTCAGGCGATCCCGAGTACTTCCCGGTGCGCCTGCCCAAGGCCGACAAGCCGCAGCGGCACGGCGCGGCCTTTGTCGCCGTACGGGCCGACGGCGCCATCCTTCTGCGCAAACGGGCCGAGAAGGGCTTGCTCGGCGGCATGACCGAGGTGCCGACGACAGGCTGGACCGCGCGGATCGATGGGGCAACCACGCAAGCGGCCGCGCCGTTTCCCGCCGACTGGCGGCATGCGGGCCGCATTGCGCATGTCTTCACGCACTTCGCTCTCGAACTCGAAGTCTTTCACGCTCACATCAAAGGTGATGCGCCAGACGGGCATTTCTGGTCGCTCGCTCACGAGATTTCCGGCGAGGCGCTGCCGACTGTCATGAAAAAGGCAATCGAGGCTGCGATACCCGGCGCGACGAAAAAGCCGTCGCCACACAGTGCAAAGAGGCCCCATGACTGAAATACGCCACATCGTTTTCGACATCGGCCGCGTGCTGATCCACTACGATCCCAACATTCCGTTCAGCCGCCTCATTCCGGATGCCGAAGAGAGAAAGTGGTTTTTCGACAATGTCTGCACGCATGATTGGAACATCGAGCAGGATCGCGGCCGGACCTGGGAAGAGGCCGAGGCGCTGCTGATCGCGGACCATCCCGATCACGCGGAAAACATCCGCGGTTTCCGCCGCCACTGGCACGAGATGGTGCCGCATGCCTATGAGGACAGCGTCGCCATCATGGTCGGTCTGATCGAGAGCGGCCACGACGTGACCATGCTGACCAATTTCGCCAGCGACACGCTGGCCGAGGCCCGCGAGCGCTTCGATTTCCTCAATCGTCCGCGCGGCGTGACGGTGTCGGCCGATATTCGCCAGATCAAGCCCGACCGAGCCATCTACGATCACCACGTCGCCGCATTCGGCCTCGAACCGGCCGCGACGCTGTTCATCGATGACAGCCAGAAGAATGTCGACGGCGCCAAGGCGGCAGGCTGGCAATCGGTGCTGTTCACCGACGCAAGGACGCTTCAAGCAGACCTTGAACGTCTCGGAATCAAGGCCTGATCTGAATCGCTTCGCGCGATCCGTTGAGCCTTTGAATCAACGGCATTCGAAGCAATTGGCAGGGCCTCAGGCCCCTGCCCGCTCCATGCCTAGCCGCGCGATGCGGCGAAGCTCGTCGATCGGGGTCAGGCCACCGCTGCGCTCATAATGCCAGAAGGTCCAGCCGTTGCAGGCATCCAGCCCCTGCACTTCGGCGCCGACCTTGTGGATCGAACCGGCGCTGTCGCCGATCGCCACCGTGCCGTCGGCCCGCACCTTGGCCGCCCAGCGCTTCTTGGCATCGTAGAGCGTCGCACCCGGCATCATCAGGCCGGTGTCGATCAGGCTGACGAATGCAACGCGCGGCTCGGCGCGCTTGCCCGTGAGAACGGTCAAGTCGGCCTCTTCCAGCGGCCGCACTGCGTCGATGCGCTCGTTGGCGGCGTCGATGTAGGCCTGCTCGCGCTCGATGCCAACGAAATGGCGGCCGAGACGCTTGGCCACCGCGCCTGTGGTGCCGGAGCCGAAGAAGGGATCGAGCACGATGTCGCCCGGTTTGGTCGAGGCCATCATGATGCGGGCAAGCAGCGCTTCCGGCTTTTGGGTCGGATGCAGCTTGTCGCCATTGTCGTTTTTCAGCCGCTCGCCGCCGGTGCAGATCGGAAACAGCCAGTCGGAGCGCATCTGGATGTCGTCGTTGGACGCCTTCATCGCTTCGTAGTTGAAGGTATAGCCCTTGCCCTTCTGGTCGCGCGTGGCCCAGATCATCGTCTCATGCGCGTTCTGGAAACGGCGGCCGCGGAAATTCGGCATCGGGTTGGTCTTGCGCCAGACGACGTCGTTGAGGATCCAGAAGCCGAGATCCTGCATCTTGGCGCCGACACGGAAGATGTTGTGATAGGAGCCGATGACCCAGATGGTGCCGTTGGGCTTCAGCACCCGGCGCGCCGCCAGCAGCCAGGCACGCGTGAAAGCGTCATAGGCCTCGAAACTCTCGAACTGGTCCCAATCGTCGTCAACGGCGTCGACCTTCGACTGATCAGGGCGGTGCAGGTCGCCGTCGAGCTGCAGATTGTAGGGCGGATCGGCGAAGATGACGTCGATCGATTTTTCGGGCAGCCGGTCTAGCGCGGCGACGCAGTCGCCCTTGAGGATCGTGTCCAGCCATTCGGATTGCTGGGGAGCGTGGGAAAGCTCGTCGAGAAGACGCACGGCAGACATTCTGACACCCAAGGCACGCGTTACTGTTTACTCCTGGTTATGGTTACCGATCAGCGTAAATATTCCGTGAAGGCCAAGGGACGGGTGTGGCGAATTTGCGAAGGCGGCCCTGTTGGTGTATGCCGCGCCGCCTGAGCCTTCCGAGGCCACTTCGCCCTCCCATTGTCCGGATCACCATGCCCCAGCCAGACCTTGTCATCTTCGATTGCGACGGCGTGCTCGTCGATTCCGAGATCATCGCCGCCCGCGTCGACGCCGAGCTTTTGACCTTGGCAGGATACGAGATATCGGCTGAGGAGATTTCGGAGAGCTATGCCGGCCTGACCTTCAAGGACATCATGCTGCGGGTCGAGGAAAAGTCCCGCATTCCCTTCCAGGCCTCTCTTATCGACAGGGAGGAACAATTGGTCGACCGCAAACTGCGCAGTGACGTCCGCGCCATCGATGGCGCGCGCGAGGCCGTTGCCGCGGTAACCGTGCCGCGCTGTGTCTGCTCGAATTCACGCTCCGAGAGGATCGAATTCATGCTGGAGAAGGTGCATCTTCTGCCGTTTTTCGCCGACCGGATTTTTTCGGCGATGGAAACACCGACCGGGAAAACGAAACCGGCGCCGGACGTGTTCCTGTTTGCGGCGGAGAAACTCAGCGCCAACCCGGCGAACACTTTCGTTATCGAGGATTCCGTGCACGGCGTCCACGGCGCAAGGGCGGCGGGCATGCGGGTGATCGGCTTCACCGGCGCGGGACACAGTTATCCCGGCCATGCCGACGCGCTCACCGAGGCCGGCGCCGAAACGGTGATCCGCCGCTGGGCAGAGCTGAAAAGCGTGATCGCCGCGCTGTCGGAGTGGTCGGACGCCTGAGAAGCGTGCGCCGCGACGCACGCCTCATGCAACTGCCGAGACCTAGTTCGTCGCGGCAGCCCTCTTGCGGCGGGTCTTCTTCGACTTGTCGGCCGTTGCCTGATGCGCGGTTTCGTCATAGCCGGCAAAGGCCTGATAATCCTGGGCCGTCGGCTCGGGCACGACGACATTGGAATCGGTGAAGACGAACTGCGTGGCAACCGAAGGATCGGTGACCTGGACCTGATACTGGTGGAGCTGCGAATAGAGGACCTCGGTGCCGTGCATCACCGCCGTTCGGATCGGCATGGTGATCGTGCCTGGAGAAAACTTCGGTCCGGGGACAATCTTGCCGGCGACCGCAATCTTCATCGTCAACTGGCCGTTGGCACGGCTGCAGTCGCGTGTCACGTCGCTGACCGACGCCTGGTAGATGATATTGGCCGAATCGTCGGGC
The DNA here is from genome assembly GCF_003998165.1 of Mesorhizobium sp. M7A.F.Ca.US.007.01.2.1. Taxonomy (NCBI): domain Bacteria; kingdom Pseudomonadati; phylum Pseudomonadota; class Alphaproteobacteria; order Hyphomicrobiales; family Phyllobacteriaceae; genus Mesorhizobium; species Mesorhizobium sp. M7A.F.Ca.US.007.01.2.1. The sequence continues at coordinate 7,197 of NZ_RZQP01000088.1, forward strand.
GGCGTTGCAGCTGCGGCGTCAGCCTCGGCCTGGGCCGCGGCATCCTGCGCGGCATCGCCGGTCTTCTTGATCCTGGCCTTGGGCTTCTGAGCTTCCCTGGAATAGGTGTTGAAGAAGGCCGTGCCGTCGCGCACGGTCACCCTGGGACAATAGGCCTGCAACTGGCTGGCCAGGATCTTGGGATCCTGCGGCGGCGGTGGCGCCGTCGGGTCCTCCTTCTTGCCGATGCCGAGGTTCAGGATGCCATTGTCGCCCGATTGGCAGCCGGCGGCGGCAAGCATAAAGCCGGTGAGCGCAAGACCCGCCAAAAAGCGACCACTGAATGTACGAAACGCCATGAAACTGCACTTCCCTCTCGCAAAGCTGGTGACGTATATCAACCGCGCGGCAAAAATGCGACTGAGCCAGCGCAGAATTAACCACCTTGCGGTGGACGGAAAAAGCCAGGCAGTAACGGAATTGTGACATGCACTATGTGAGTACCCGCGGGGAAGCCCCCGTTCTTGGATTTTCCGACGCCGTGCTGGCTGGGCTGGCGCGCGACGGCGGGCTCTACGTGCCGCGCGAGTGGCCACAGTTTTCCGCCGCTGAGATCCGCGCCATGCGCGGCCTTGCCTATCCCGACCTTGCCATCCGCGTGCTGTCGCCGTTCCTTGGCGGCGAAATCCCGGCGCCCGTCTTCGAGCGGCTGGTCCGCGAAGCCTATGCCACCTTCCGCCACGAGGCTGTCTGCCCGCTGGTGCAGACCGGCCCCAACACCTTCGTCCTGGAACTCTTCCACGGGCCGACGCTCGCCTTCAAGGACGTGGCGATGCAGCTTCTGGCCCGGCTGATGGACCATGTGCTTGCCGAACGCGACCAGCACGCCACCATCGTCGGCGCCACCTCGGGCGATACCGGCGGGGCGGCCATCGATGCCTTTGCCGGTCGCAGCCGGACCGACATCTTCATCCTTTTCCCGCATGGCCGCGTCTCGCCGGTGCAGCAGCGGCAAATGACGACGTCGACGGCTGCAAATGTCCATGCGCTGGCGATCGAAGGCAATTTCGACGATTGCCAGGGCCTGCTCAAGGACATGTTCAACGATCACGGCTTTCGCGACCGGGTGGCGCTTTCGGGCGTCAATTCGATCAATTGGGCCCGCATCATGGCCCAGATCGTCTATTATTTCTCCTCGGCGCTGTCGCTCGGCGCGCCGGACAGGCCGGTTTCCTTCACCGTGCCGACCGGCAATTTCGGCGATATCTTTGCCGGCTATGCCGCCAAGAAGATGGGCTTGCCGATCGATCGGCTGGTCATTGCCACCAATGACAACGACATCCTGGCGCGCACTTTTTCGACCGGCGAATACCGCACCAAGGGCGTCTTTGCGACCACGTCGCCGTCGATGGATATCCAGGTGTCGTCGAATTTCGAACGCTTGCTGTTCGAGGCCTCCGGCCGTGACGCCGCGACCGTGCGGCGCTACATGGACGGCCTGAAGCAGTCCGGTGCTTTCACCATCGAACCCCACCAAATCGCCGGGATGCGGTCCGAATTCGACGCCGGCCGCGCTGATATGGACGAGGTCGCCGCCACCATCCGCTCGACGCTCGCGACCAGCAACTATCTGCTCGATCCGCACACTGCGGCAGCCGTGCATGTCGCCGCAGGCAAGGCGTCAGGCGCCGTGCCGATGGTGGTGCTGGGTACAGCGCACCCGGCAAAATTCCCGGCCGCCGTCGAAGCCGCCAGCGGCGTGTCGCCCGCACTGCCCGCGTGGCTAGGTGGGTTGATGACATCGGAGGAAAAATACACGGTACTTCCATCCGACCTGAAAATGGTGGAAGATTACGTCGGCCGCCGCGCGCGGGCGGCGCGTTAGGGAGTAGTAGCCATATGGGTGTTGAGGTAAGCCGTCTGTCGAACGGCCTGACAGTCGCCACCGAAACCCTTCAAAGCATCGAATCGGTTGCCCTTGGTGCCTGGGTCAAGTCGGGTGCCCGCAATGAACGTGACGACGAGCATGGCATGGCCCATCTGCTCGAGCACATGGCGTTCAAGGGCACGAAAAGGCGGAGCGCCTTCGAAATCGCCTCGGAGATCGAGGACGTCGGCGGCGAAATCAACGCCGCCACCAGCGTCGAGACCACCTCCTACTATGCCAGGGTGCTCTCCGACGACGTGCCGCTGGCCGTCGACATTCTTGCCGACATCCTGCAGGAGTCCGAATTCGACCCGCAGGAACTCGAACGCGAACAGCATGTGATCCTGCAGGAGATCGGCGCCGCGCACGACACGCCCGACGACATCGTCTTCGACCGTTTCACGGAAACCGCCTATCGCCATCAGACGATTGGGCGCTCCATTCTCGGCACGCCCGAAACGGTCAAATCCTTCACCTCGAAACAACTTCACGACTTCATAGAGCGGCAATATGGCGCCGAGCGCATGGTGATTGTCGCCGCCGGCGACATCAAGCATGACAATTTCGTGCGCGAGGTCGAAAAGCAGCTCGGCGGCTTCCGCAGCAAGGCCGACAGCACCATCCCGCAATATGCGCAATATGTCGGCGGCGATTTTCGCGAGGACCGCGACCTGATGGACGCGCAGATCGTGCTGGGGTTCGAAGGCCGGGCCTATCATGTGCGCGACTTCTACGCCTCGCAGGTGCTGTCGATGATCCTCGGCGGCGGCATGTCGTCGCGCCTGTTCCAGGAGGTCCGCGAGAAGCGCGGCCTGTGTTACTCGGTCTATGCCTTCCATTGGGGCTTTTCCGACACCGGCGTCTTCGGCGTCCATGCAGCGACCGGCCAGAGCGACATCGCCGAACTGGTGCCTGTCATCATCGACGAACTGCAGAAGGCCGGCGAGAAGATCCTGCAGGAAGAACTCGACCGGGCGCGCGCCCAATATCGCGCCGGACTGATCATGTCAGCCGAAAGCCCGGCCAGCCGCGCTTCGCAGATCGCACGGCAACTGCTTCTGTTCGGCCGGCCGATCGCCAAGGAGGAACTGATGGAACGGCTGTCGGCGCTGACGATCGAGCGGCTGACCGATCTATCGTCGCGTTTGTTCTCGACCAAGCCGACGCTTACCGCTGTCGGGCCTGTGGGCACACTGGCGCCCTACGAGGCGATCCTCGAATCGCTCGCGGGCACGCAGACCGCGGCCCGCAAGCTCGCCGTCTAAGCCCCTCAAAGCGCCATGTTCGCGCTCCCTTTCTTTCGCCGTGACCTGCCGGCACTGAAGGGCGACCGTGTCACGCTGCGCGTGCCGTTCACCAACGACTATCGCGAGTGGGCGGCGGTGCGCGGGGAAAGCCGCGCCTTCCTCGAACCATGGGAGCCACGCTGGACTCCCGATGAACTCGACCGCAACGCATGGCGGCTGCGCATCAGCCGCTACCGCGAGGATTATGCTCAGGGAACCGCTATCGCCTTCTTCATTTTCGAGAGGAGCAGCGGCAAGCTTGCCGGCGGCATCACGCTCGGCAACATACGCCATGGTGTCTCGCAGAGCGGCCATGTCGGCTACTGGATCGGCGAGCGCTTCGGCGGCCGCGGCCTGATGACCGACGCGGTCAAGGTGGTGACCCGCTTCGCCTTCGATACGCTGAGGTTGCACCGGATCGAAGCGGCCTGTATTCCCGACAATATCAGGTCGATCCGCGTGCTTGAAAAAGCCGGATTTCGGCGCGAAGGACTGCTGCGATCCTATCTCAGGATCAACGGCATCTGGCAGGACCACTACCTCTACGCCCGGATCGCGGACGATCCGCCGGGCGTTGGAACGAAGGACTGATTTTGACGAAATTCCTGCGCAACGGGCCGCTGTTCGCCATTGTCCTCGCGACACTCCTGACGCTGTGGGCGGCATCGTCGGCCTTCGCCGTCGAGCCGATCAAGATCGCCCGCGACGACGTCGCGCTCGACCTTTCCGGCGCCGTCGAGATCTACCGCAACCAGGGCGAGAATTTCCAGGTGTCGACCGCGCCGGGTCCGGACGGCATCGTTCGGCGCATCGAGGTCGAGGCCAATGATGCCCGTTCGACCGGCGACTGGGCTGTCTTCGCGCTCGCCAACACCACCGACCAGCAGCTCGACCGGCTGATCGTCGCACCGCATTTCCGCCTGGTGAATTCCGGCATCTTCTGGCCGGATCTGGGCTCGACCCGCATCGCTGCCATCACGCCCAGCGAAGGCTTCGCGCTCGACCGCCAGACCAGTCCCGACGCCGACGTTTTCCGGGTGACGCTGAACCCCGGCACGGTGATCACCTTCATCGCCGAACTGGCCTCGCCGAAGCTGCCGCAGGTCTACCTCTGGGATCCCGAATCCTACAAGGACTCGGTCAATTCCTACACGCTGTTTCGCGGCATCGTCATCGGCATTGCGGGCCTGCTGGCGCTGTTCCTGACCATCCTTTTCGTGGTCAAGGGGACCTCGATGTTCCCCGCGACCGCCGCGCTTGCCTGGGCGGTACTGGCCTATATCTGCGTCGATTTCGGCTTCCTCAACAAGGTCATCGAGATCTCGCCCGGCAATGAGCAGATGTGGCGGGCGGGAACGGAGGTGGCGCTGGCGGGAACCTTCGTGGTGTTCCTGTTCGCCTATCTCAACCTCAACCGATGGCACGGCCATTTCAGTTATGGCGCACTGGTCTGGATCCTCGGGCTGGTGCTGATCGCCGGCGTCGCGATCGTCGATCCTGCGGTCGCCGCCGGCATCGCCAGGCTGTCCTTCGCCGCCACCGCACTGACGGGGCTTGGCCTGATCATCTTCCTCGGGATTCGTGGTTATGATCGTGCGATCATGCTGGTGCCCAGTTGGGTCATGGTGCTGTTGTGGCTATGCGGATCGTGGATGGCGATCACCGGCATGCTCGACAACGACATCGCTCAGCCGGCCCTGGGCGGCGGGCTGATCCTGATCATCCTGCTGATCGGCTTCACTGTCATGCAGCATGCCTTTGCCGGCGGCGCGCTGCATCAGGGCCTGTTCTCCGATCTGGAGCGGCAGGCGCTTGCCGTCGCCGGATCGGGCGACACGGTGTGGGACTGGGACGTGCTGCGCGACCGCGTCGTCACCAAGCCCGATGTCAGCATCCAACTCGGGCTGGCGCCGAACAGCCTCGGCGGTGCGGCGCGTAACTGGCTGCCGGTGCTGCATGCCGACGACCGCGACACGTTCCGCACGACGCTCGACGTCGTGCTCGAGCACCGGCGCGGCCGCGTGTCGCAGAACTTCCGACTGCGCGGCGCTGACGGCCACTATCACTGGTTCTCGCTGCGCGCGCGCCCGGTCATCGGATCCGATGGAGAGGTCATCCGCTGCGTCGGCACCATGGTCGACGTGACGGAGCAGAAAAAGTCCGAGGAAAGGCTGCTGCACGATGCCGTGCACGACAACCTGACCGGCCTGCCGAACCGCGAACTTTTGATGAACCGGCTGGAAGCGATCATCTCGATCGCGCGCACCGAAGAGAAGGTGCGCCCGACCGTCTTCGTCATCGACATCGACCGTTTCAAGCAGGTCAATGACGGGCTCGGCATCTCGGCCGGCGACACCATCCTCTTGACCATCGCGCGTCGCCTGCACCGGCTGCTCAAGCCGAAGGACTCGCTGTCGCGCTTTGCCGGCGACCAGTTCGCGCTGATGCTGTTGTCCGAACAGGACCCGGCCCGCATCGCCGCCGTGGCGGATGCCATCAAGCATGCCATCAACAATCCGATCACCTTTGCCAAGCGCGAGATCGTGCTGACCGCCTCGATCGGATTGATCACCTGGAATTCGCCACAGATGTCGGCCGAGGACATGGTCAAGGATGCCGAGCTTGCCATGCATCAGGCCAAGCGCTTCGGCGGCGACAGGATCGAGCCGTTCCGTCCGGCTTTCCGCACTGTCGGCACTGACAGGCTGCAGTTCGAATCCGACCTGCGCCGCGCCATCGAGCGACGCGAATTCACGCTTGCCTACCAGCCGATCGTGCGGCTCGAGGACGGCAGTGTCGCCGGCTTCGAGGCGCTGCTGCGCTGGGACCACCCGCGCCGCGGCATGATCCCGCCGGCGGATTTCATCCCGGTCGCCGAAAGCTGCGGACTGATCGTGCAGCTCGGCCTGTTTGCCATGCAGCAGGCGGCGGAAGACCTCGCCAGCTGGCAAAAGCAGATCGGCGACGCGCCGCTGTCGGTCTCGGTCAATCTGTCCAGCCGGCAGTTGATCCGCCGCGACCTGGTCAGCGACGTCCGCTCGGTCATCGCGCGGGCCAACCTGAAGCCACGCTGCTTCCGGCTCGAACTCACCGAATCGCTCGTCATGGACAATCCCGAGCAGACCGCCCATGTGCTGACCAAGCTGAAGCAGCTCGGCATCGGCCTGTCGCTGGACGATTTCGGCACCGGCTATTCCTCATTGGCCTATCTGACGCGTTTCCCCTTCGACACCATCAAGATCGATAAGAGCTTCGTCGACGACAACACGCCCAAGCGCGCGGTGCTGCTGAAATCGATGGTCAACATGGCGCATGAACTCGGCCTGTCCGTCGTCGCCGAGGGCATTTCGGACGAGAGCGACGCGCTGGAACTGCGCCAGATGGGCTGCGAATATGTCCAGAGCTTCATGTTCGGCGCGCCGATGCCGGGCGACCAGGTGCTGAAGACGCTGAAAGAGCAGTATCCGCTGACGCAAGCGTAAACGGATCAGGCGTGTCCGGCAGCGAGGCTGAGATGCGCAAGGTCGATACCGATCGAGGCGAGGATCCGGTCGTATTTGCGCTCGATATCGGTGTCGAACAGAAGCTCGGCACTGGCCGGACAGGTCAGCCAGCCATTTTCTGCGATCTCGGTCTCCAGCTGGCCGGCGCCCCAGCCGGAATAGCCGAGCGCCATCAGCGCATGACGGGGTCCGCGGCCGGACGATATGGCGCGCAATATGTCGACGGTCGCCGTCAGGCAGATGTCGTCGGAAACGGTCAGCGACGATTCCACCCGATAGTCGCCCGAATGCAGGACGAAGCCCCGGCTGCGATCCACGGGGCCGCCATTGCGCACGACGAAATCGCGGGCCTGAGCCGGCAAGCGGATTGCCTCCTGCTCGTTCATGATGCCCAGTTGCACGAGCAAGTCCGGAAACAGCATCTGCTGCGTCTGGTTGATGATCAGGCCCATGGCGCCTTCATCGGAATGGGCGCAGACATAGATGACCGAGCGCGTGAAACGGTCGTCCTTCATGCCGGGCATGGCAATCAGGAACTGATCGTCAAGAAAGCCGCGACTGGCGACCGTCTTCTTGTGGCGCAACAAGTCCATGAAGGGAGCGTAACGCGTTTCCAAAGCGTCGAAAAGATGCGCCGTGCTGGATTCGACCAAAGCCTGTGGCGGCGGCTCGAACATTCTTCTCCCTCGAAGTCACGCAAATATGATACCGGCAAGGCCATGAAATCATTGCGCGGCCACGAACGGACGATCAAATCACCGCCATGCGAAGCTTGAAAATCCTGCTGCTCGGCGCCGCCATCGGATCGGCCACCGCTCTTCCCGCCGCCGCCTCTTCGTCGGCGTGGTACAACAGCGAAGGCGGCAAGGTCCGGCTGGTTACATCAGGCAAAGCCGACGATGCCGGCCGCATACGGGGCGTTCTCGACATAGCGCTCAAGCCCGGCTGGAAGACATATTGGCGCGATCCGGGAGACGCGGGCGTGCCGCCGCAACTCGACATTTCGGCCAGCACCAACATCGCCGACGCCGCTCTGTCGTTTCCGGCGCCGCAGCGCCATGACGACGGCTACGGCAAATGGGCGGGCTACAACTATCCGGTCTCTCTGCCGGTGACATTCACGCTGGCGACGCCGAACCAGCCGGCGGTGATCGATGCCGACATCTTTCTCGGCATCTGCGAAACGATCTGCATTCCGGTGCAGACGCGGCTGACCGTCGACCCCGCCTCCGATCCGGACAATGCCGAGGACGCGGCGCTGGTGAAGGCGAGTTTTACGGCACTGCCTGCGCCCGCGAGGTCCGATTTCGGCATCAATGTGCTGCCGGGCGACCATGAGACGCTGATTGTCGAGGCGAGCTTTCCCGGCGATCCGGCGGCGGCGGATTTCTTCGTTGCCGGCGAGCGGGATTACATGTTCGGCACCCCGGCCCGCAGCGAAAAGGACGGCAAGCTGATTTTCACCGTGCCGATCCTCGACCGCCCCTCGACGACGCCGACCGATGGCGGGCTTCACTATACGCTGACGAGTGCGGCGGGCGCTGTCGAAGGGGTTCTGCCTTTCCCTTGATCCAGCCCATCGCAACGGTTGCAGGAAGCCGTTGGGTTCGCTACGCAAAGACACGTCCTTCCCCATTTTCCCAAGCGAGGAATCCATGACCATTTCCGTTGGCGACAAGCTGCCTGACGTGACCTTCAAGACGATGACCGACGACGGCGCCAAGCCGATCACCGGGGCCGAGATCTTCCCGGGCAAAAAGGTCGTTCTGTTTGGAGTTCCCGGCGCCTTCACGCCGACCTGCAGCAACAACCACTTGCCCGGCTATCTCGAGAACCATGACGCCATCCTGGCGCGCGGCGTCGACACCATCGCCGTCGTTTCGGTCAATGACGTCCATGTCATGGGCGCCTGGGCGCGCTTCACCGGCGGCGAGGGCAAGATCCTGTTCCTGGCCGACGGCAGTGGCGATTTCGCCAAGGCAGTGGGCCTCGACAATGACCTTTCCGCCAGCGGCATGGGGCTGCGTTCGAAGCGATTTTCGATGATCGTCGACGACGGCAAGGTCACCGCGCTCAATGTCGAGACCAAGCCCGGTGTCGACGAGTCCGGCGCGGCCCATATTCTGGGACAGCTCTGAACTTCAGTGCGCCTTCGGCCGCAACGGCGATGGCGCTTGTGGTTCATGGGTTGCTTTGGGGGGATCCTAGCGATGTTTGACATCTTCTGGCGCGCTATCGCGATCGGCGTCGGCGCCACCGTGCTGATGGATCTCTGGGCCATCTTCCTGCACAAGGCGTTCGGCCAGCCACGGCCGAACTGGGGGCCGGTCGGCCGCTGGGTCTGGCATCTCCGTGACAAGGTCTTTCACGACGATATCGGCGATACAGCACCATACGCGCATGAAAAGGCGCTGGGTTGGGCCTTTCACTATTTTGTCGGCATCATCTACGGCATCATCCTGGTGGTGCTGGCCGGAGCGGGCTGGCTTGCCGCGCCGACATTTCTGCCGGCCTTCATCCTCGGCATTGTCACCGTCGGCGCCGGCTGGTTCCTGCTGGCACCCGGCATGGGCGCCGGCTGGGCCGCCTCGAAGCGGCCCAACCCGATGCGGATCCGGGCGCTGAACCTGGTGTCGCACACGGTGTTCGCACTTGGGCTTTGGGGCACGGCGCTGCTGATACGATAAGCGCTTACGGCTGTGTCGGCCTGTCGATCGGCTGCCAGCCGTAGACAACGGAATGCGCGCCGATATCGTAGTAGTTGCCGCCGCCCGCTGGCTGATCCGCTTCTTCGTACCCGAGCCGCGCCGCTCCTGAAATTCAATAGCTCTGGGTCGAGCGCCGCACCTTCGCGATTGCCGGCGCAGCAGGCTTTGGCGCTGCTGCAGGCTTGAACGGGCCTTTCTTGAACGGCGCCATGCCTTCGCGCGCGAGTTCGTCGGCGCGCTCGTTCTCGACATGGCCGTCATGGCCCTTGACCCAGTTCCAGGTGACCTTGTGGCGCTTGTTGGCCTCGTCGAGCGCCTGCCAGAGTTCACCGTTCTTGACAGGCTTCTTGTCGGCGGTCTTCCAGCCGTTCTTCTTCCAGCCGTGGATCCACTTGGAAATGCCGTCCATGACGTATTTGCTGTCAGTGTGAAGCTCGACCGTGCACGGTTCCTTCAGCGCGTTCAGCGCCGAAATAGCGGCCAACAGTTCCATGCGGTTGTTGGTCGTCTCGGCCTCACCGCCGGAAAGCTCCTTGGTGGTGCCGTTGAAGCGCAGGATCGCGCCCCAGCCGCCAGGGCCGGGATTGCCCGAACAAGCGCCGTCGGTGAAGATCTCAACCTGTTTGCTCATGATATCAGGCCAATCCATATTCCGAAGGAGATTTGATCGCCCGGTGGAACCGCATCCTTCTGATGTATTCGGTCGGATCGCGTTTCATCACCAGCCCGCCATCGGGGACGGTCAGCCAGTCGTATAGCCGGGTCAGCATGAAGCGCAACGCCGAACCGCGCGCCAGCATCGGCAGCGCAGCCTTTTCCTGGTCGCTCAGGGGCCGGACGCTCTGGTAGCCGGCGAGCAGCGCCTTGCCCTTGGTCAGGTTGAAGGAAAAATCCTTCTCGAAGCACCAGGCGTTGAGGCAGGTGGCGACATCGTAGGCATAGAGGTCGTCGCAGGCGAAATAGAAGTCGATCAGGCCGGAGAGCTTTTCGCCGAGGAAGAAAACGTTGTCCGGGAAAAGATCGGCATGAATGATGCCTTGCGGCAGGTCTTTGGGCCAGTTGCGCTCAAAATCGGCAAAGTCGGCATCAACCTCGGCCGCCAGGCCCGGCTCGACCTCGTCGGCGCGGTCGCGCGCTGCGTCCCAGAGCTTGCGCCAGCCGTCGATGGCCAGGGCATTCGGACGCGTCATCGAAAAATCGGCGCCGGCCAGATGCAATTGCGCCAACGCCTTGCCGACCTCGGCACAATGCGTGGCTGTGGGCCGCCGCAACGAAAGCCCTTCCAGGAAGGTGATGATGACCGCCGGCCGGCCGGCGAGCGTGCCGATGACGCTGCCGTCATGGGCGGTCACCGGCAGCGGGCAGGACACGCCCTTGTAGGCGAGATGGCCCATCAGCCCGAGGAAAAACGGCAGATCCGCCTTCTCGACGCGTTTCTCATAGAGCGTCAGGATGTAGGAGCCGCTCGAGGTGTGCAGCAGGAAGTTCGAGTTCTCGGTGCCTTCGGCGATGCCCTTGTAGGACAGGAGATCGCCGACCGGATAGCGCTTCAGGAATGCGCCGAGTTCGCCTTCCGCGACGTCAGTGTAGACCGCCATGTGCCTTACGCGGCTCCATTGACGAAGGCCATGTCGGCCCGCGTCAGTTCGACATCGCGCAGTACCCGCATGACCGGAAAATCCTCCGTTTCCGTGGCCGTGATGGCCAGATCGATCGTGACATCGAAGCGCTGCCGGAACGCGTCGATGATCTCGTCGACGATGATTTCGGGCGCCGACGCGCCGGCCGACAGGCCGAGCGTCGAAATGTTGCCGATGTCATTCCACGGAATCTCGGCGGCGCGCTGCACGAGAAGCGACATGGTGGCGCCTGCACGCTCCGCCACTTCGACAAGTCGTCGCGAATTGGATGAATTCGGCGCGCCGACGATCAGGTAGAGATCGGCGCCCGGCGCGGTGTCCTTGACGGCTTCCTGGCGGTTGGTGGTGGCATAGCAGATCGATTCCGCCGCTGGCGCCTGCAGCGCCGGAAAGCGATCCTGCAAGGCGCGGATGATGCCGGCGGTGTCCTCGACCGACAATGTGGTCTGGGTAACGAAGCCTAGCGCCTGCGGATCGGTGGGCGAGAGCTTTGCGGCATCGGCTTCGGTTTCGATCAGGGTCACCGCTCCGTCCGGGAGCTGGCCCATGGTGCCGATCACCTCGGGATGTCCGGCGTGACCAATCAACAGCACATGACGGCCGAGCCGCTGATGGCGCATCGCCTGCTTGTGGACCTTCGACACCAGCGGGCAGGTGGCATCGAGATAGAAGAGATTGCGCGCCTTCGCATCCGCCGGCACCGATTTCGGCACGCCATGCGCCGAGAACACGACGGGCGACTGCCGATGTTCGGCCGGGATCTCGGAGAGTTCCTCGATGAAGACGGCGCCAAGGCTTTGCAGCCCCTCGACGACGTAGCGGTTGTGCACGATTTCATGGCGGACGTAGACCGGCGCGCCATATTTCTTCAGCGCCAGCACGACGATCTGGATGGCACGGTCGACACCGGCGCAAAAACCGCGCGGCTGGCAGAGCCGGATCGTCAGAGGTGGTTTGGTGGTTGTCTGAAGCATTAAATCCGGGCCGGTTGATCAAAGCCGAAATGAGGTGCGCACCCCTGCCCTGTCAAGGGCATCGGTAGAAAGGGGGCGTCGCTCGCGTTCATTCCTTTTTCGCGGGGCGACGAAGCCGCAGGATGAGCACGGCGGCGAGCGCTGCGGCAAGCCCGTACCAGGTGACGGCATATTGCAGATGGCTGTTCGGCAGGTCGATGATGGTGACGCCGCCAACCGGCAATCCGCCTGGATTTGGCGTCTTGTCTGCGTCGATGAAGATCGGCACCAGCGTGAACCCAGCCGGCAGGCCCGCGCTCGCCGCCATGACGTCGCGGTCCTTCCAGTAGAAGATGTTCTTCGCCACATCGTTGTCGGGCAGCATCATCGACGGCTTTGCTGGCAGGGGGTTGCGAGCGAGCCCCGTGACCGTCACTCTGCCGGTCACCTGTCCCTTGGCGCGCTTGGCGGCGTCCTTCAGATCGTAAGGCACGAAGCCGCGATTGATCAGGACGAAGCGGCCGTCGTCGAGCGCCAGCGGCGTGTAGACATTGAAGCCGGCATCACCCTCCCAGGTCGCGTAAAAATGCCGTTCGCCTTGATGCAGGAACGTCCCGGTGACGGTGACGGGCGTATAATCGACGTCCCCGGTGGCTGCGAATTCTTTCTCGACCGCAACCAACGGCAAGGGAGCCGAATGAGTGCGCTGGTCGATGGTCTGCAGAAGGCCTTCCTTCCAATAAAGGCGCTGGACCTGCCAGGTGCCGAGCACCAGCAGGATCAGTATCAGCACAAGGCCAAGGCCGAGCAGCAGTGCCGTCCTAGGCCGCGATCGGCCATCGGCTTTAACGGTTGCCTCGCTCATTCGCCGCGATCCAACCGGCCTTCGGCCGCCTTGTTGCGGTATTGCAGCGTCAGCAGCACGCCTTTGATCAGCCGCAGCGCCGCCAGGCACAGCACGACAGCCAGCGGAATCCAGACCAGCAGATGCAGCCAGAGCGGCGGGCTAAGCGTGACTTCAACCCAGAGCGCCAGGCCGACGATAAGGAAGCCTATGATCAGGATGACGAACACCGCCGGCCCGTCGCCGGCATCGGCGTAGGAATAATCAAGGCCGCAATTGACGCAGCGCTTGCCGACAGTGAGGAAGCCGGAGAACAACCGCCCCTCGCCGCAGCGCGGGCAGCGGCCATGCAGGCCGGCCGAGATCGGATCGATCGGCGGCCAGATCGCTCTGTCTTCACTCATGGGAGCGTCGTCGCTCATTGCTTACCGCTCGATTTCGATCGGTGTGCCATCGGCCACCAGCGCCCAGATTTCGTCCATGTCGGAGTCCGTAACCGCAATGCAGCCGTCGGTCCAGTCGACCAATTGAAGCAGCCAGCCCCACCAGCCATAACCATTCGGCTGGCCGTGGATCATGATCATGCCGCCCGCGCCGACATTGCGCGCCTTGGCGGCGGTCTCATCGTCGGCATTGGGGTACGAAATATGGATCGATTTGTGCGCGATGCTGTTCGGGTTGCGCCAGTCGAGGACATAGTTCCCCTCGGGCGTGCGCTGATCGCCCTCCTGGTGCTTGTGCCCGACGGGATCGCCGCCGAGCGCGATGCCGTAGTTTCGCAGGACCTTGCCGTCGCCGATCAGTTCCAGCCGGCGTTCGGCCTTGTGAACACGCACCAGGTCCACCTTCTCGCCGGCAAAGGCCGGGAGTGCCCCGATCATCAATGCGCAAATAGCCCGGAAGATTGTCAGTCGCATTGGCAATCGATCAGCGATCATTGCGCCAAAAAGAAGAAGGCGGCCACGTTGCCGCGGCCGCCTCCAGAAATGAAAATCCCTCAGGCCTGGATCAGTGACCCTCGATCACCGCGCCGACCGATCCCCAGACGTAGATCGAGGCGAACAGGAACAGCCAGACCACGTCGACGAAGTGCCAGTACCAGGCGGCCGCCTCGAAGCCGAAATGCTGCTTGGGGGTGAAATCACCCTTCATCGCCCGGATCAGGCAGACCAACAGGAAGATGGTGCCGATGATGACGTGGAACCCGTGGAAGCCGGTCGCCATGAAGAAGGTGGCGCCATAGATGGAATCCTTGAAAGCGAACGGAGCGTGCATGTACTCGTAGGCCTGCACCATGGTGAACAGCATGCCGAGGCCAACGGTCAGCACCAGGCCGTTGATCAGCCCCTTGCGGTCGCCGTGAAGAAGCGAATGGTGCGCCCAGGTCACCGTGGTGCCCGACAGCAGCAGGATGACGGTGTTGTAGAGCGGCAAATGGAAGGGATCGAGAACCTCCATGCCCTTCGGCGGCCAGACGCCACCAGTAAATGTGGCGCGCGCGTAGTTCTGTGCCTCACCGGCAAAAAGGCTGGCATCGAAATAGGCCCAGAACCAGGCAACGAAGAACATCACCTCCGAGGCGATGAACATGATCATGCCATAGCGCAGGTGCAGCGACACGACCCGCGTATGATGACCCTCATGCGCTTCCTTGATCGTGTCCGACCACCAGGCGAACATGGTGTAGAGGACGATCACGAGGCCGATGAAGAACAGCCACGGATTGGCGATGTTGAAGCCGAAGATCGGGAACGACCCGCCCTTCAGATATTCCATCAGGGCGACACCGCCAAAGGCCATGACGAGCGCCCCTACCGAGCCTAGGAAAGGCCATGGGCTCGGGTCGACGAGATGATAGTCATGCTGTGGTTTTGCGTGCGCGTCTGCCATATCAACCCCCGAGATTTGCTTCGGTATTCGAAATTGTCTTGCTGTTGCCATCGGTCGGCGCCGAGGAGGCGACCGGCTTGGTCTTCTCGACCGGGAACATCGTGTAGGACAGCGTGATCGTCTTCACGTCCTTGAGCTCCGGCACATTGACGATGTCGGGGTCCACGTAGAACAGGACCGGCATGTCCAGCGTCTCGCCGGGCTTCAGCGTCGTGTCGGTGAAGCAGAAGCACTCGACCTTGTTGAAATAGGGTCCCGCCAGCTCAGGCTGCACGTTGAAGGTGGCGCGGCCGGTCACAGGACGATCGAACTTGTTGGTCGCCTGATAGTGCGCCTGCACGGTCTCGCCGATCTTCATCGTCGTCGAGCGCTGGACCGGCTGGAACTCCCACGGCACGCCGGCGATGTTGGCATCGAAGCGGACGGTGATCTCGCGGTCGAGCACGCGGCCGGCATACTGCTTCTCGGCACGTTGCGTCGTGCCGCCATAGCCGGTCGCCTGGCAAAACATCTTGTAGAGCGGCACCGCGGCATAGGCCATGCCGATCATGCCGGTGAAGAAGGCGAGGCAGACAGCCGCGACGATGACGTTGCTGTTCTTGCCCGCCGCTTTCCTGGACTTCTCGACGCTCATCACATCGTGCCCAGATTGTGGCCGAACTTCACGATCGTCGCGATGTAGAAAATGACCACCAGCAGCGCCAGCGCCACGCCGATGGCGATGGAACGGCTGCGCTGCGCCTTCTTCTGACGCTCGGTCAACGTGACGGTCTCGAGCTTTTCCTCGATCATGGTCATGCTCCACCCATGGCAAGCGCGCGTTCGACAACGCTGTCGGCCAGATAGGCAGCGAAGATGGCGAAGAGATAAAGCAGCGAATAGGCGAACAGGGCCTTGGCCGGTTTCATGACGCGGTCATCGTCGGCCATGCCAAGCACTTTCCACGCGTACCAGGCAAAACCGACCCCGAGCAACAGGGCGGCCACGCCATAGAAGGGCG
>NZ_RZQP01000089.1:0-4099 GCF_003998165.1 Mesorhizobium sp. M7A.F.Ca.US.007.01.2.1
GCGATCGCCTCGCCCTCGATCAGGATGCGAGCCCGCAGGAGATCGTCGAGGCGTTCCAGCGTGATCGGCGGCACGCGCACCGAACGGTTGGGCAGCGCCTCCAGCGCCTTTTCCGTGATCAGCCGGCCGAGCGCCTCGCGCACCGGCATGGTCGAGGTGACCAAGGCGTCAGCCAGGCCACGGATGGTCAGCACCTGGCTCGGTTCGAACAGGCCGCCAATCAGGGCGCGGCGCAGCTCGGAATAAACGCGGTCCTGCACGGTCTCGCGGCCGACCGGCGCAAGCTGGGCCGCGATCACCTCGTTGTTCTTTTCGATGGCAGCCTTTTGCATGGAATTCCGTTCGTGGCCGGTTTTCGGCTTGCGGAGGAAATTAAAGCCGAATAGCGTGATCAACGCAAGTGTGATCACAAATCATAATCAGGAGGCGGCAGCGATCGTCTTCGGCCAGAGGGTTTGATGAGCGAGGCAACCAAACGGCAAGGGGAAACCCGCGCGCCGGTTCTGACGGCAAGGAATGTCGTCAGGCGGTTCGGCGGCCTTGTCGCGGTCAACGACGTCTCGTTTAACGTCAAAGCGGGCGAAATCCTCGGCCTCATCGGCCCCAACGGCGCCGGCAAGACGACGATGTTCGACCTGCTTGCCGGCAGCATATTGCCGACCAGCGGCGAAATCCTTCTCAACGGCACGAGCGTCTCGGGCGAAGCAGCACATCTGCGCATCGGACGCGGTCTCGGCCGCACGTTTCAGATACCGCGCCCGCTGCCCAACCTGACGCTGATCGAAAACATCATGCTGGCGGCACAGGGTCAGGCCGGCGAAAAGCTGCTTGCCAATTTCGTCACGCCATGGCGCGTCGCCGCGCAGGAAAGGGCCGCCAGGACAAAGGCGCTTGAACTGCTGGAACTGGTCGCCCTCGCCCATCTCGCGCATGAGCCGGCGCGCGTGCTTTCCGGCGGTCAGCGCAAGCTGCTCGAACTCGCCCGCGTGATGATGGCCGATCCGGCGATCATCTTGCTCGACGAACCGGCGGCCGGCGTCAACGCGACGCTGCTCGAAGTCATCATCGACCGCATCCGCGACATCAATGCGCGCGGTATCACCTTCCTGCTGATCGAGCATAATATCGACATGGTGACGCGGCTCTGCCATCGCGTCCTCGTCATGGCGAGCGGCCAGTTGCTCAGCGAAGGCACGGCCGAAGAGGTCGCTCGCGACCCGCGCGTCATCGAGGCCTATCTCGGAGGCGCAGCATGAGCGAGATCGTTCTCGATGTCCGCGACCTCGAAGCCGGCTACGAGCCCGGCGTGCCGATCGTGCGCGGCGCCTCGATCACCGTCGCCAAGGGCGAGATCGTCGTGGTGCTCGGCCCCAACGGCGCCGGCAAGTCTAGCTTCATCAAGGCCATCGCCGGCCTCGTCCCGATCACCGGCGGCACAGTATTTCTGGACGGGAAGGACATCACTGCCGCGCCGGCCCACACCATGGTGCGCCTCGGGCTGGCCTTCGTGCCGCAGACCGAAAACATCTTCCCACTGATGTCGGTCGAGGACAATCTCAGAGTTGCTTGCGGCATCCTTGAGCGGCGCGAGATTCCTGCGCGCATCGAGGAGATGTATGCCGCCTTCCCCGATCTCGTCCGCCAGCGCCGCACCGCCGCCGGCAACCTCTCGGGCGGACAACGGCAGATGCTCGCCGTTGCGCGGGCGCTGATCGTCCACCCCAAGGTGCTGGTGCTAGACGAGCCGTCGGCCGGCCTGTCGCCGAAATTCGTCTCGATGGTGTTCGAGATGCTGGCAAACATCCGCAAGTCCGGCGTCACCATCCTGCTCGTCGAACAGAATGCCAAGGCAGCGCTCGCCATCGGCGACCGCGCCTATGTGCTGGTCGAAGGCAAAGACCGGCACGAGGGCATTGCCTCCGAGCTGTGGAACGATCCGGTGGTCGCCGAACTCTATCTCGGCCAGCGCCCCCGCAAGTCCGGCACAGGAGGTGGGGCATGAGCCTGCAATTTGTCGTCGACGGATTGCTGACGGGTTCGATGATCGGCCTGGGCGCCATCGGCGTGACGCTTACCTATTCGATCCTGCGCTTCTCGAACTTTGCCCATGGCGACTTCATGGCCTGGGGCACCTATGCGACGCTGGCCGTCGTCAGCGCCATCGGCGCGACAGTCGGCAAGGTGGCACCGATCGCACCGCTGTCCTTCGGCTGGCCGCTGATTGTCGCGCTGGTCGTCGGCATGGCGTTCACCGCTTTGCTGGCGCTGCTGCTCGACAAGGTGCTGTTTTCGCGGCTGCGCTCGCAAGGCCAGGCGATCATCGTGGTGATGGCGAGCTTCGGTGCCTCGATGGCGCTGAGAAGCCTGCTCGAATTCACCTTCACCTCGCGGCCGACCTATTTCAGCCGGGCGATCCAGATCGCCATGCCGGTCGGCTTCGGCATCCGCATCACATCAGACCAGATCGCGCTTTTGCTGCTGACCGCGGTGCTGGTGCTCGCCGTGCATCTGTTGATGACGCGCACGCAGACCGGCCGCTCGATGCAGGCCCTGAGCCAGAACGCGGCACTGGCCCGCATCGTCGGCATCGACGTCGCCAGCGTGGTGCGCGTCACCTGGGTCATCGGCGGGGCGCTGGCCTGCGTGGCCGGCGTGATGATCGGCATCCTGGTGCAGATCCGCCCGTTCATGGGCTTCGACATGCTATTGCCGATGTTTGCCGCCGCCATTCTCGGCGGCATCGGCAGCATCCCCGGCGCCGTGCTCGGCGGCCTGATCATCGGGCTCGCCGAGGCCGGTGCCGTGCAGCTGATCGGCGCCGAATGGCGCGCCGCCGTCTCCTTCATCATCCTGATGGCGGTGCTGTTCGTGCGGCCGATCGGCCTGTTTGGTGTGAGGGAACGCTGATGGATCTGATCGGCTACGGCGCCTTCTTCCTGACCACCGCGCTGATCTTTTCGCTGGTCACGCTGGGGCTCAATTTGCAGTGGGGCCTGACCGGCCTGTTCAATGTCGGCCTTGCCGGCTTCGTCGCCATCGGCGCCTACACCTCGGCATTGCTGACCACTCCCGACGACGCCGCGCGGCTGGGTGGCCTTGGCCTGCCGATCGTTGTCGGCTGGGCGGGCGCCATGGTCGTCGGCGGCATTGCCGCGGCGTTAACTGGCATGGCGACGCTGCGGCTCAGGTCCGACTATCTGGCGATCACCACCTTCGGCGTCGCCGTCGTCGTGCAACTGGTCGCGCTCAACGCGCAGAAACTGACCGGCGGCCCGTTCGGCATCGGCTTCATCCCGCGCCCCTTCGGCAGCCTTGCCGAGACGCCGCTGCTGTTCAACCTGTCGAACCTTGCCGTGGTCGCGGCGGTGACTCTGGTCGCCTATCTCGCTTTGGAACATCTGTCGCGCAGCCCGTGGGGCCGCGTGCTGAAGGCGCTACGCGAGGATGAGCAGGCGGCGATCTCGCTTGGCAAGAGCGCGCGTTTCTACCGAGTCCAGGCCTTTGCCGTGGGCGGCGCCATCATGGCGCTGGCCGGTGCACTGCAGGCGCATTTCACCGGCTTCATCGCGCCGGACAATTATTTGCCGATCCTGACTTTCCAGGTCTGGGTGATGCTGATCGTCGGCGGCTCGGGCAGCAATCTCGGCGCCGTCGTCGGCAGCATCCTGGTCTGGGCGATATGGGCTGGGTCGGGCACGCTGACCAGCATCCTCTTCCCGCCGGAACAGCAGGCTCGTGCCGCCGCGCTGCAGATCGCCGCCATCGGCGTCATGCTCTGCGTTATCCTGCTGGTCCGGCCGAACGGGCTGTTCGGCGACAGGCCACGGCGGCCTTGGTTTGGCAAGCGGGCGAGGATCGCTGCAGACAGGAGCAGTTCCAGCTCATGAATGCCGTCATCCGGCAGGAAGCGCATGGCGCTTCACTCTGGCATGCCGTCGGCCGCAATCGACGTGAGCGGCCGGCACTGCAAGGCGGGCTCGATGTCGACCTAGCAATCGTCGGCGGCGGCTTTTCTGGCCTTTCAACCGCGCTGCATGCGGCGGGGAAAGGACTTTCCGTCGCCGGTCTCGCAGCCGAGTTCATCGCCTGGGGGGCGCCC
>NZ_RZQP01000089.1:4109-22837 GCF_003998165.1 Mesorhizobium sp. M7A.F.Ca.US.007.01.2.1
TCTCGGGCCGTCGCGCGGCGAAAGGCTGATCGATTTCGCCGCCGGCAGCGCCGACCTGGTTTTCCGCCTGATCCGGCAGCACGGCATCGACTGCGACGCCGTGCAGAACGGATGGATCCAGCCGGCGCATTCGCCTGCCGCCTTTGAAAAGGTCAAGTCACGTGCCGGGCAGTGGGCACGGCGTGGCCGGCCGGCAGTCACATTGGATCGGCAGGAAGTCGAAGCCCTGACAGGCGTGCCAGGCTATGTCGGCGGCTGGATGGACCGTTCCGGCGGCGTGCTCAATCCGGTCGCCTATGCGCGCGGATTGGCCGATGCGGCGGAGAAGGCCGGCGCAAAGATCTTCGAGCAGACGCGCGTCACCTCGGTTGATCGCATAGCCGATGGCTGGATGCTGAAAATGCCCTCTGGCTCGGTACGCGCGGGCAAGGTGCTGATCGCCACCAACGCCTATGGCTGGTCCCTCAATCCGTCGTTGCAGCGAACCTACTTCCCGCTGAAAGTCTTCCAGATCGCGACAGCGCCGCTGCCTCGTGAAGTGCGCAACCGATTGCTTCCCGGCGGGCAAGGTGTCGGTGACACCAGACGCAATCTGTTCACCTTCCGCTTCGACGCCGAAAACCGGCTGATCAGCGGCGGCATGCATATCCTTGGCGCCGGTGCGGATACGCGCGTACCGCAGACGATCTGGCGAAGGCTCGGCCGGCATCTCGGTCTGACCGACCTGCCGCCGCTTGCCTATAGCTGGTCGGGAATGGCAGCGGTCGAACCGGATTTCCTGCCGCACCTGATCGACCTCGGTCCGGGACTGATCGCCGGTCGCGCCTGCAACGGGCGCGGCATCGCCATGACGACGGCGATGGGCAAGGTTCTGGCCGACTGGGCCGCCGGCACCGACGCCCGCGACCTGCCGCTGCCCTTCGCGCCGCCGGCGCCAATACCGTTCCACGCCGTGCTGCGGCACGCGCCCAACATGCTGCTCGGCTGGAGCATGCTGCGCGACCGGCTGGACGGGACGAGCTAGGCCGACGGCTCCCTGGCAGCGTCAAGGTTTGCAGACAGCACAGCGGCCGCCACGGCGATGTCCTCTTCTATGAAAATCCGCACAGTGGGACCGCTGCGCTGCTCCAGTGCGGCGACGATCTTGCGATGCGCGTCGTTGGACTGCGGGATGTAGCGATCGGCCTGCATCAGCAGCTTGAGATAAGGCCCGACCCGCCCCCAGAGGTCGCGGATCATGTTCAAAAGGATCGGCGCGCCGGCATGCTGGTAGATGGCGAAGTGGAACGCCTCGTTCAATGAGAGATAGGCCCTGGCGTCGCCGGCCTCAATGGCACGCTGCATGCCGGCGAGCGTCGCCTGGATGTCAGCCAGCCCGCTTTCGCTCATCCTGGTCGCCGCCATCTCGCCCGCCAGTCCCTCGACGGCGATGCGGATGCGCGTCAGCTCCTCGAAGGCAGGCGCGGACAGCAACGGCACGATGACCGAGCGGTTGTTCTGCATCTCGAGCAGCCGCTCGGCGACAAGCCTCTGCAGCGCCTCGCGGATCGGTGTCGTCGAGATGCCGAACGTCTCGGCGAGCTTGCGGATGACCAGCGCCTGGCCCGGGCTGAAGCCGCCGGAAATCAACTCCTGCTTGAGCGCGCCATAGGCGCGGTCATTCAGGGTCTGATGTTCAAGCTTCAGCATACGCGGGCCGCTCCGATCACCGGTTCGACAGAGCGCGATCGAGCGTCTCGGCCAGTTGCTCGGCATTGTCCCTGGCAAAGGGCAGTGGCGGCCTGATCTTCAGCACATTGCCGCGCGGACCGCAGGACGAGATCAGCACGCCGTCCTCGCGCATGGCTTCGACGACCGCCGATGTCTTGGTGGCGGCCAGAGCCTCGTCGCCGTCCGCCGTCAGCTCGACGCCGAAATAGAGGCCGTTGTGCCTGACATCAGCGACCGCGCCGTGCCGGCCCTGCAGGGCGCGCAGCAGTTCACTCGTATAGGCGCCGACATTGCGCGCATTCTCGATCAGCCCCTCGCCTTCGATGACATCGAGAACGGCGAGGCCGACAGCGGCCGCGACCGGGTTGCCGCCGAAGGTGTTGAAGTAGCCGGTGTTCGAACCGAAGGAGGCGACAAGCTGCGGCCGCACGAGCACGGCGCCCATCGGGTGCCCATCGCCGATCGGCTTGCCCATCGTGACGATGTCAGGCTCGATGCCATAGTTTGCGAAGCCCCACATGCCCTGGCCAAGCCGGCCGAAGCCGGACTGGACCTCATCGGCGATGACGATGCCGCCGGCCTTTTTGACGTGATCCGCCGCTTCGCGCATCACCGCCGCATCGGGAAAGAAGATGCCGTCGCTGGAAAAGGCGGAGTCGAGAAGCAGCGCCGCCGGCTGGATGCCTTTTGCTCGCATGTCCTCTATGGCAGCGGCGACATTTCCGGCGAAATCATGCGCGGCCCGGCCATGGTCGCGGAACGTGTCCGGCGCTGCCACCGTGCGGTGGTGCGCTGGCACCCCCTTTGCCCCGACCGCCGCCGGCGACAGTTGCGCCGTCGCTATGGTGGCGCCGTGATAGGCGAAATCGGTGATGATCACCCCGGTGCCGCCGCTGGAATGCTGGGCAATGCGGATGGCAAGGTCGTTCGCCTCGCTGCCGGTGCAGGTGAACATCGCGTGGCCGAGATGGACCGGAACGGTGCCGAGAAGCTTTTCCGCGTAATCGAGGATGATCTCGCTGAGATAGCGTGTGTGGGTGTTGAGCGTTGCGGCCTGCCTCGAAAGCGCCTCGACGACGCGCGGATGGCAATGCCCGACCGAGGCGACGTTGTTGTAGGCGTCGAGGAACTTGCGGCCCTGGGCGTCGTAGAGCCACACACCGCTGCCGCGCACCAGATGGATCGGGTTGCGGTAGAAGGCGCGGTAGGTCGGCCCAAGCAGCCTGGCGCGGCGTTCGAGCAGCGCGCGCTCCGATGCAGCCGCGTCGGCATTTGCGGGGTATGGCGAGGACTGGGACACGGGAATCTACTCCGGATTGGAATGGTCGAGAAAATAGCGGCGGGCATCGGTGGACGACAGGCCGTTCAACCGTTCGAGTGAAGCCCAGACTTCGGTGGCGAGGCGCAGCACGTAGTCGCGCTTGGCCGGGAAACGCTCGGCCTGCCAGCTGGCGATGTTGACGATGAGCGAAAGTCGGGCACGGATCAGATCGAAAAGAATGCCAATCTCTTCCTCCTCCAGTGGTTGGAGCGACTGATAACCTGCGACAAAGCGCGCCGCCGGTGCCAGCGGATGGCCTTCCGCCGGCCAGCGGTAGACGGCGCCGATGGCGAGGTCGCAGATCAGCGGCGAATGGATCATGTCGCCGAAATCGAGAATGCCGCTGACGACCTCCGGCCGCGAAGCATCCATCACCACATTGTAGGAATTCATGTCGTTGTGGACGATCTGCGCGCGCAGGGTGGGAATGACCGGCGCTGCATGCTGCTCGAAGGAGTCGATCGCGCGCTCGACCATCGCCCTCCGAGTCGGATCAGTGATGTGCGCCATCATCGGCCGTGTCTTGGCGACCTTGCGGATGTCCCAGAGCAGGTCGCTGCCGGCGGCCGGGTGGAAGAAGCCGCGCAGCGCCCTGCCAAGGCGGGCGAGGAAGATGCCGAGATTGCGATCCTGCTCCTCGGAAGTCGGCGAGCGCGACAGCAACTGACCGGGCAGATAGGTCACCAGCCGGATGATGCGCGGCGGCGATCCAGCGACTCTAACCGCGAACTGCGCCTCATCCTCGAGGCTTTTGCGCACCGAGGGAACCGGCAAGGTGGGGTCGACCGCAAGTATGTGGTCGAGCGCCTTGTTCTGGAAATCGGTGAAGCCAGCTTCTTCCGCCGGATGGGAGATCTTCAGGACGAACTCGCCCTCGCCGTCGGTCTGAATATGGAAATTGTGGTCGCGTTCGCCAGGCAGCGGACGCGCGGTGCCGGTCAGCCCGTAGTGCCGGCGCAGGATGGCGAGCGCGTCGGCCGTGGAAACATCCGGTGCGTCCTCGGCGAGTGTTTCGCCGAACGCATCGGGCACCGCCGCATTCATGGCTTAGCCTCGATAGGTTCGAGGCCACACCAGTCGGCGATGAACAGCGCGATCGTCTGGGTGACCTTGCGCACCGAGTCGAGATCGACGGCCTCGTCATAGCCATGCGGCATGCGGCAGATCGGGCCGTAGACGATCGCCGGCGTGTCGGCATAGAGGCCGAAGAAACGCGCATCGGTGGTCGCCGAGGTGACGTGTTCCGTCAGCGGCTCGCCCCACACGGCGGTGTGGCTGCGGCGCAGCACCGCTTCCATCTCGTCGGCGCCCTCCAGCACATAGCCCTCGGCCATGAAGCCATTGTAGGTCATCTTGGGTGGTCGGTTGGCCAGGAACGGATCGGCGTGCGCCGCATCGGCAATGCAGGCCTCGAGCTCGGCCCTGGCGTCTTCGAGCCTCTGGCCGGGATAGGTGGCGACGCGCATCTCGAAGACACAGCGCGCCGGAACGCTCGATGTCCACTCGCCGCCTTCGATCTTGCCGAGGTTGAAGCGGATCGGATGCGGGTGATCATGGAAATGCCTGTCATCGACCTTACGCGCGTTCCAGACGATTTCGAGCTGCTTCAGCGCCTGAATGATGACGAAGGCCTTTTCGATGGCATTAGCGCCGGCCGAAAATGCACCCGACGCATGCTGCGGATCGCCGTCGACCTCGACCCTGAACCAGATCGGCCCGACCTGCGCCCGCATCAGCCGCGGCTCCAGCGGCTCGGGAATGAAGGCGGCGTCGGCGCGGTAGCCGCGCTGCAGGCATGCAAGCGCGCCATTGCCGGTGCATTCCTCCTCGACCACAGACTGGAGATACACGTTCGCGGCCGGCTGATAGCCAAGGCTACGCAAGGCGCTCAGCGCATAGAGGCAGGCGGACAGGCCGGCCTTCATGTCGCCGGCGCCGCGGCCATGCATCCAGCCCTCCTCGATCGCCGGGTCGTAGGGATCGCGCACCCAGCGGTCGAGCGGTCCGGTCGGCACGACATCGATATGGCCGTTGAGGATCAGCGAGCGGCCGGTCGCGTTTCGCGGCGTGTGGGTAGCAACGACGTTGAAGGCATCGTCGTAAGAGACCGCCACGGGGGAAAAACCCGGCAGGTCGCGAATCACGTCGACATCGACGCGCCACATGTCGACCGCGTAGCCATCCGCCTCGTAGGCGGCGGCCATAAACGACTGCGCGGGGTGTTCCTCGCCACGTTGGGAGGGAAAGCGCACGAGGTCTTGCAGAAACGCGACCTGTCGGGCGAAGCCATCATCGACTGCGCTCAGAATGGCCTCATCCGCAATCCGCTCAGGCATCATATTTCACTTTCATCTGGATGGTGTATCATATCTCATATGCCATTCCTGTGAAATGCAAGAGGCATGCGCGCCAAACTTTCAGTCCAGGACTTGCCGTTCGATGCTGCCATGGTCTTGGGGGAGTTGGCATCGGATGCAGCAAGCCGATACTGCTATCTCTGGAAGACATGACGAGGAATGCGTTGATCACAGAAGACACGATGCCCGCCGAAATCACCGATCTCGCCATTGGCTACCATCGCCTGCCTGCTGGCAAGCTTGCCAATGCGGTGACCTGGATGGAAGCGCGCACGCCGCAGCCGGATCTCGCGCGCCCCTTGGGCATGACACGGATCACGACGCCCGATTGCGTTTCCTACCGGGCGATCTTTCTCGAGATCGGCGCACCCTGGCTGTGGGACCGCGTTTCCGAAATGTCCGATGCCGAAATCACCGAGCATTTCGCCGACCCGCGCCAGCATCTCTACTACGGCCATGACGAAACCGGCGCGCATCTCGGCATGGTCGAGTTCTTCGCCGCCGACAATAACGAGATCGAGATCACCTATTTCGGCCTGTTCCCGTCCCTGACCGGCCGCGGTTTCGGCAAACGGCTGATGGCCGGGGCACTGGAGCTCGCATGGCGTCTCAACCCGAGCCGCATCTGGCTGCATACAAGCAGCTTCGATCATCACAGCGTCATCGGATTCTACAGCGCCTGCGGGTTCGTGCCCTTCGCTACCGGATTTGAGATCGTCGACGATCCCCGTATCAAGGGAACCTTGCCGCGCGATGCCGCACCGCAAATTCCGCTGATCGAAGCGGAGTGGAGCGGCTGCGGCGACTCTCCCCCAGAGAAGCTACAGGCTGTGCGGACCTAGATGAGAACAGCTCCGCAATCCGTCAGCCAAGCGTCGCCGCACCATCGCCGATGGGTGCGCCGCGAGACCATTCTGTCGACGCTGGAGCGTCATATCGACACCCGCATCGTGCTGTTCGCCGCGCCCGCCGGCTT
Source organism: Mesorhizobium sp. M7A.F.Ca.US.007.01.2.1 (assembly GCF_003998165.1). Lineage (NCBI taxonomy): Bacteria > Pseudomonadati > Pseudomonadota > Alphaproteobacteria > Hyphomicrobiales > Phyllobacteriaceae > Mesorhizobium > Mesorhizobium sp. M7A.F.Ca.US.007.01.2.1. Next base: position 10,474 of record NZ_RZQP01000089.1, read on the forward strand.
CGGCAAATCGACGACGATGGCGCAATGGGCTGCGGAAATCGCACGCCACGGCAGGCTGACGGCATGGCTGTCCTGCGAGGCGACGGACAATGATGAGGGCGCCTTCCTATCGCATCTGGTGGGCGCGCTGCGCCATCTGGTCCAGAGCCCGGCGGAACTCGACCTTGCCTTCCAGTCGAGCCCCATCCCGCAGCTCGATGTCGTGCTCGCGGCACTTGTGGCGGGTCTGGCGGCGCGCGAGGCCGACATCACCCTGTTCTTCGACGATTACCACGCCGTCGAGGCGCCGGCGGTGAAGCGGTTCATGGAGCGCCTGACCCGGCAGGCGCCGGAAAATGTTGCTTTCGTCATCGGCTCACGCAGCCTGCCCGACCTGCAGCTCGGCAAGCTCCGGGTGCTTGGCGACGTTTTCGAAATCGGCCCCGACGATCTGCGTTTCGCCTCATCCGAGGCCGAAGCTTTCTTCAACGACAAGCTGGGCCTGAGCGTCAGCAGCGGCACGGTGGAGACCTTGTGCTCGCGCACCGAAGGATGGGCCGCCGGCCTGCAACTGGCCTCTTTGTCACTGAGTGCCGCGCATGCACCGGAAACCGTCATCGGCAATTTTACCGGCGCCAACCGAAACGTCGCCGACTTCCTGATGGGCGAAGTGTTCCTGGAACTGCCGCCGGCGATCGCAAAATTCCTGCTCTACAGCTCGATTTTCGAACGCTTCAGCGCCGAGGCCTGCCGGGCGGTGATGCGCGCGGCCGACGCCGAAGCGGCGATCACCGAGATCGAGACGCGCAACCTGTTCCTGGTGCCGCTCGACGAAGAGCGGCGCTGGTTCCGCTTCCATCATCTGTTCCGCGATTTCCTCAGCCGCGAAATGGAACGGCGCGAACCGGAGATGATCGCGCCGCTGCATCTGGCGGCCGCCGAATGGTTCGGCGAGCGCAAGATGCTGACAGAGGCGATCGGGCACGCGCTGGCCGCCGGCGACCAGGCCCGCGCGGCGGTGTTCGTGGAGAACAATGCGCTCGACCTCATCGCCCAGTGCCAGCTTCTCTACGTGCGCCAACTGCTGGCACTGCTGCCGAGGAAGCTGATCGACCAGCGCATTCGGCTGCAACTGGTCGTGCTGTGGTTGGCGGTGCACAGCAGCCAGCCGGAGATTGCCCAACAGACGCTGAGCAATGCGCGCAAGTTGGTCGAGACCGGACCGACCGACAGCAACGACCCGGGCACGATGACCGGCACAACGATCGAGGCCGAGCTCGTGGTTCTCGCCGCCGCCGTTCACAGCACGCTGGAGCAGTTCGATCAGGCGCGCGACACAGCCCTTGCGGCCCTGCGCGTCATCGCGCCAGATGCCTGGTTCATGGAGGGCGCGACCGCCAATGTCATCGGCTACAACCTCTACGCGCTGGGTGACCTTGAAGGTGCCCGCGCCGCGATCGATGCGGCACGCCGGGCGCATGAGCGAAGCGGCAGCCTGCTCGGCGTCACCATTGCCAATTGCTACATGGCCGTGATCGAGCGTTCGGCGGGCCGCTTGCCCGCCGCCGAGCGGCTGCTGCGCAACGCGATCATCGAGGCTCGGGCGCGGATCGGTGCAAACTCCTATGCCGAGGCCCTGGCCGGCACGCTGCTTGCGGAACTTGCCTATGAGACCAATGCGTCGGGCGAAGCGCTGACCCTGGTCGAGAATCTCGGACCGCAGATCGAGGGCGCGGCGGTCATCGTCTATCCCCTGGCCAGCGTGCCGACCTATGCCCGCGTGCTGCAGCTGACCGGTCGCACCGAAGCGGCACTGGATATGCTTGAACGCGTCTATCAACGCGTACACGGCACGGTGTATCGCCGCCTGGCATCGATGATCGTGCATGACCGCATACGTGTGCTGCTCGATCAGAACCGTATTGCCGAGGCGCGTGCGCTGCTGGCCGAGCATCGGGGCGAAGGGACCGAGGCTTCGGTGGTCATCACTACCGCCAACGAGTTCGAGTTCTTTGCCGAGGGCCGCCTGCTGACGGCCGAGAAATCCTATGCCGCTGCCGTGGGGGTTTTCGACGCGCTGCTCGAGCGCACGAAAGACAGCGGGCGCATGCGCCGCCATATATTGGCGCTGATCCTGCGCGCCAAAGCGGCCAGCGCTGCCCACGACCAACGCGAGGCAGACCGCAATCTCCTCAATGCGTTGCGTCTCGCCCAACCCTCCGGCTTCATCCGTTCTTTCGTCGACGAGGGAAGGCCTGTTGTCGAAGGGTTGATGCGGCTGCGTGCGGCCCAGGCGAAGACCGATCCCGCACTGTCAGCCTATGCGTCGCGCATCATCGATGCCGCGCAGGCGATGCCTGTCGCGACGCGCAAACTGACCGCACCAGCCGCCGAGAAGGAACAGCTCACCCAGCGCGAGGCCGAACTGCTGCGCTATCTCACCGAGGGCATGTCCAACCGCGATATCGCCTTGGCGTTGTCGGTGAGCGAGACCACGGTGAAATGGCATCTGAAGAACATTTTCGGCAAGCTCGCGGTGACCAACCGGGTGCAGGCGGTGCGCGCCGCGCAAGGATCTGCAGGCGCCCATACCCCTCCGAAAGGAGGGGCATAGATAAGAGGCGCGACCCCACTTTCGGGTCGGGCGATCTGATCGTTAGCCTGCTAGCGTCACCTGGTTTTCAGAGGACGCTGCGAATGGCGACAGGCTACGTTTTTCACGAACAGCTGATGTGGCATGACACCGGCTCCAGCGCCGACATGATGCCGCCCGGCCGTTTCGTGGAACCCGGCCGGCATCTGGAATCCCCTGGCTCCAAGCGCCGACTGAACAACCTCATCCAGGTCAGCGGCCTGTCGCGGCATCTGGTGCCGATCATCCCCGAGCCGGTCTCGGTCGACGACCTGTTGCGCGTGCACACGCAACGCCATGTCGACGATATTCGCATGCTCAGCGAACGCGGCTCCGGTTTCGCCGGGCCGCAGGCGCCGATCGGCCTCAACAGTTTTGACATCGCGCTGCTGTCGGCCGGCACCACCTATGCCGCGATGCGCGCCGTGCTGACGGGCCGCGTCGACAATGCCTATGCGCTGGCGCGGCCGCCGGGACACCATGCCGAGCCCGACCAGGCGATGGGCAACTGCCTGTTCTCCAACATTGGCGTCGCTGTCCGCCGGCTGCAGCATGAAGGCCTGCTCGGGCGCGCGGCGATAGTCGACTGGGATGTGCATCACGGCAACGGCACCGAGACGGTGTTCTATTCCGACCCGTCGGTTCTGACCATTTCCGTGCACCAGGACAATCTCTATCCGACCGGGCGCGGTGCGCTGGCCGACAACGGGAAAGATGCCGGCGAGGGCTTTAACATCAACATCCCGCTGCCGGCCGGCAGCGGAACCGGTGCTTATGAAGCGACTTTCGACCGCGTTGTCGCGCCGGCACTGCGCGCCTACAGACCGGACCTCGTCATCGTCGCCTCCGGCTTCGATGCGTCCGGCTTCGATCCACTCGGCCGCATGATGCTCAACAGCGAATGCTTCAGGCGTCTTGCCGCGCGCATGGTTGCGCTGGCCGCCGAGACCTCGCAAGGGCGCCTGATGATGACCCATGAAGGCGGCTACTCCGAGGGCTATGTGCCGTTCTGCGGCCATGCCGTCATCGAGACGCTAGCCAATCACCGTACCGAAGTGGTCGACCCTTTGTCGGACCATATCGACGAATGGGCCGGGCAAGACCTGCAGCTTCATCAGGCCGCGGTGATCGATGCCGCCGAAGGCCTGCTCGCCGGCCTGCGCCAACGTCTCGCCAGTGCGGCCTGACGCGATGGATTTCGTCATCACCACGCTGCTCAATGCGCTGACGCTGATCAGTATCCTGATGCTGGTCGGGCTCGGGCTAGCGATCAGCTTCGGCCTAATGAACGTGACCAATTTGGCACATGGCGAGTTCGTCACCGTCGGCGCCTTCGCGGTCTATTTCGTCCAGAGCATGGGTGGCTCGTTCTGGCTAGGGCTGGTGGCTGCCCCCATCGCCGGCGCGGTGATCGGCTGCATCCTCGAATTCGCCATCATCCGCCATCTCTATTCCAGGCCGGTCTCAACTGTGCTTGCCACCTGGGGCGTCAGCCTGATCCTGCAGCAAGGGCTGGAACTGATCTTCGGTCTCGGCGCCAAGCCGGTGACGCCGCCTATCGAGGGCACGCTCGACCTCTTCTTCACCGTCTACCCGGCCTATCGGCTGATCCTGATCGGCATCGCCATGCTGACCTTGCTCGGCGTCATCCTGCTGATCAGCCGCACGTCCTTCGGTCTCGACATCCGCACCGTCATCCAGAACCGCGAAATGGCCGAGGGCGTCGGCATCAACACGCGGCGCACCTACGCCATCGCCTTCACCTTCGGCGCGGCCATCGCCGGGCTCGCCGGCGGACTGGTCGCGCCGCTGGCGATCGTGCTGCCGCAGATGGGGGTGAACTATCTCGCCAACGCCTTCTTCGTCGTCATTGTCGGCGGCGTCGGCTCGATCGGCGGCCTCGTCGCCGGCAGCGTCTTCGTCGGCGGGCTGACCAGCATCCTCAATTATCAGATCTCGCCGTCGCTGGCGCAGGCGGTCGTGCTGCTGGCGGCCATCGTCGCTGTCCGGCTTCGGCCCAACGGCCTGTTCAACGGAGCGTCGCGATGATCGCCCGCGACCGCAACTGGCTGCTGATCTTCGCCGCCTGCGTGGCGCTCGCGATCATCTATCCGTTCTTTGTCGGCGGGTATCAGCTGACCGTGATCCGCGACGCGCTGATCTTCGGCCTGTTCGCCGCGAGCCTCGACTTCTTCTGGGGCCGCACTGGAATCCTGTGTTTCGGCCACGCTGCGTTTTTCGGCATCGGCGGCTACATCATGGCGCTGATCACGCTCAACGATGCGATCTCCTTCGCCAGCCTGCTTGGCATCATCGGTGCGGTGGCCGGTGCGGCCTTGGTCTCCGCCATCATCGGCTACTTCCTGTTTTTCGGCGGCATCCGTGGCAGCTATTTCACCATCGTCACGCTGGCCATGGGCGTCATCTGCCAGCAGGCGGCGGTCTCCTGGAGCTCGGTCACCGGCGGCGACAGCGGGCTGATCGGCATTCCGCCGATTGCCTTCGATGTCGGCGGGCTGCACGTCGATCTCAGCCAGGACCTGCCCAGCTACATCTTCGTCTCGGCCATCGTCGCGGTGACCGTGCTGGCGCTGTGGTCGATCAGCCGTGGCCGCTGGGGTACGGTGCTGACCGCCATACAGGACAATGAAGTCCGGGCAGCAGCGCTCGGCCACAATGCGCCGTTGCGGCTGCTCGTCACCTTCGTCCTGTCGGCGGCGATCGCCGGCCTTGCCGGCGCGCTCTATGTCTGCATGGCGGGGTTGGTGGCACCGGATCTGTCCGGACTGCTTCTGTCGACGGAAGTCATCGTCTGGGTGGCGGTCGGCGGGCGCGGCACGCTGCTGGGGCCGGTGCTCGGCGCCATCTTCATCCAGCGTGCGCAGCAGACGATCAGCAGTTTCAACCCGAGCCTGTGGCCGCTATTGCTCGGCTGTGTCTTCGTCATCATCGTCTTCGTCCTGCCGGACGGCATCCTGTCGATCTACGCGCGACTGAAAGCCCTGTTCAAAGGCGGGAGGCGCGCACAATGAGCGACATCCTGCTCCAGGCCGAAAATGTCGGCATCCGCTTTGGCGGGCTGCAGGCGCTGGAGGCCCTGAACCTCACTGTACGCGACAAGGAACTCTGCTGCATCATCGGCCCGAACGGCGCCGGCAAAAGCACCTTCCTCAATGTGTTGACCGGTACGCTGCGCCCGACCAGCGGCAGCGTGCGCTTCCTCGGCCACGACATAGCCGGCCTGCCGCTGCATCGCATCGCCCGGCTCGGCATCGCGCGCAAGTTCCAGATCCCGTCCGTCTTCCCGAGCCTCTCGGTGGAAGACAATGTGAAGGTCGCCCGCTGGGGGGCGCCCTCGCCTGTGCGCCCGGTTGGCGAATTGCTGGAATTGGTCGCGCTGAGCAATCGCGCCGCCACACCGGCCGGCGAACTCGCGCATGGCCAGAAGCAATGGCTGGAGATCGGCATGGCGCTGGCAATCGAGCCGCGGTTGCTTTTGCTCGACGAACCCACCGCGGGCATGACGCCGCAGGAGACGCTGGCGACGGCCGATATGCTGCTACGCCTAAAGGGCGAGTTCTCGATCGTCGCCGTCGAACACGATATCCGCTTCGTACGGGCGCTGAACTGCGAGACGCTGGTGCTGCATCAGGGACGCCGCCTGCGCAGCGGTCCTTTCCACGACATCGAGACCGACGAGATGGTCCGCGACGTCTATCTGGGGAGGCGCTGACTATGCTGCGGACAATGGCGGTCTCGGCCGGCTACGGCCCGCTCCCGGTGCTGAACGGCATCGACCTCAGTGTCGCGCCGGGCGAAGTCGTCGGCCTGCTCGGCCGTAACGGCGCTGGCAAGACGACGCTGCTGCGCGTCATCGCCGGCGGCTTGCGGGCGAGCGGTGGCGCCGTGGTTCTCGGTGAAAAGGACCTCACGAACGCGCCAGCTTTCCGCCGCGCGCGGGCAGGCATCGCGCATGTGCCGCAGGGGCGCGGGATCTTCAACCAGCTGACGGTGCGGCAAAACCTGGAGGTCGGCACCCGCGCTGCCAAGGACCGTGGCGACGGCGGCATTCCGGCCGACATCTTCGGCTATTTTCCAATCCTGCGCGAGCGCGAAGCGCAGGTCGCCGGCACGCTTTCAGGCGGCCAGCAGCAGATGCTGGCGATCGGCCGCGCGCTGTGCGGCCTGCCGTCGGTGCTGCTGCTCGATGAGCCTTCGGAAGGCATACAGCCGAACATCGTGCAGTCGATCGCCGAGCTGGTGCCGCGCATCGCGCGCGAACGCAGCATCGCGATCGTGCTGGTCGAGCAGAATCTCGATCTCGTTCTCAAGGCATCGGACCGCTGCCTGGTGATGGAGAAGGGCAGGATCGTCCATGAAGGCGCGCCGGAGGCGTTCGCCGACGAGACCCTGCTGAAGGACCTGTTGGCCCTATAGGGCGCGCCTGAAGCGCGCCTGGGAGCTTGTTGACTTGTAAGGCGTGCATGGGGCGCGTCTGGGACTGGAAGGGAACACAACAATGATAAGCAGAAGAACTGTCTTGAAATCCGGCGGCGCCGCGGCCGCTTTCGCCATGGTCGGTGCGCCGTCGGTCCTGCGCGCCGCCGACACCGTCAAGGTCGGCCTGTCGATCCCGATCACCGGGCTGCAGGCGATCCTCGGCGAGACGCTGCTCAATTGCTACAAGCTCGCCGCAGCCGAGCTCAACGCCGCCAACGGCATTGGCGGCCGCCAGGTCGAGTTGTTCATCGAGGACAACCAGACCACGACCAAGGGTTCCATCGACAAGGCGCGCAAGCTCATCAACGAAGACAAGGTCGATGTGATCATGGGCACGATCATTTCGCCCGAGCGCAGTGCGACGCTGTCGGTGACATCGAAGGCCAAGAAGCTGTTCTTCTACCCGACCAATTTCGAAGGCGGCGAATGCAACCGCTACTTCGTCGCCACCGGCCCGATCCCGATGCAGCAGGTCGACCCGATGATGCCGTGGGTGGCCGAGAACCTCGGCAAGACCATCTACGTCATGGCCTCCGATTATGCCTGGCCGCAGAAGATGACCGAGGCGATCACGGCAGCCTATGAGAAGGCCGGCGGCAAGATCATCGGCGCCGACTATTATCCGTTCGGCACAACGGATTTCGGCCCTGCATTCCAGAAGATCAAGTCGCTGAAGCCCGACGTCGTGTGGTCGATGGTGGTCGGCAATGACGCGGTCACGCAGCTCAAGCAGTATCGCTCTTTCGATATCAAGCAGCCGCTGATCGCACCGCTCGACGAGGTCTTCAACAAGGACGCGCTGCCACCCGGCGTTGCGGCCGGCACCTACGCACCGCAGCCTTACTGGATGGCGCTCGACAATCCGGTCAACAAGAAGTTCATCGCGAGCTTCCGCGAGAAGTTCGGCAAGGAGAAGATGGTCAACGGCATCGGCGAAGCCGGCTACAACGGCCTGCATCTCTACGCCCTGGCCGCCGAGAAGGCCGGATCGCTGAAGGACGATGATGTGCTCAAGGCGCTGCCGACGATCGAGTTCGACGCGCCGCAAGGCAAGATCCGGGTCGATGCCAGCAACAACCACACGCTCTGCCATTCCTATGTCGGCAAGGCGGCCGCAGACGGCATCAGCTATGAAATCGCCAAGGATTTCGGCACCATCGCGCCGGTCACGCCTTACTGTAAGCTGTAGGAGCTCCGGCAACGGCTCCAGGCAATCCTGACGGCGGCTTTGCCGCCGTCAGCTCGCTTGCGGCGCCGGCAGCCGTTCGCGCAATTCGTCGACGAGCACCCTGGTGTTTTCGGAATAGTCGATGGGCACGACGACGAGGTGTACGCCGCCGCCGGTGAAGGCCTGTTCCAGCGCCGGCCGCAAGTCGGCGATCTCCGTAACCCTGGTCCCCCTGGCGCCATAGGCCTCGGCATATCTGACGAAATCGGGATTGCCGAAGGTCATGCCGAAATCCGGGAATTCGTCGACCGCCTGCTTCCAGCGGATCATGCCATAGGCATGGTCTTCGAGCAGCAGAACGACGAGGTTGAGCTTGAGCCTGACGGCGGTCTCCAGTTCCTGGCTGTTCATCATGAAGCCGCCATCGCCACAGATGGCCATGACACGGCGCCGCGGATAGAGCAGTGCCGCCATCATCGCCGACGGCAAGCCCGCGCCCATGGTGGCCAGCGCATTGTCGAGCAGGATCGTGTTTGCCATGCGCGTCCGGTAGTTGCGCGCGAACCAGATCTTGTACATGCCATTGTCGAGGGCGAGGATCCCGTCCGGCGGCATCACGGCGCGCACGTCATGCACGATGCGCTGCGGCGTGAAGCGATCTTCGGTGGCGCGCGCGGCGATTCGGCTCAGAATGCGTTCCCGCAGCGGCAGCAAGGCCTGTGCATTGGGGACCTTGCCCTCGATGCGGTCGGCCAGCAGCGCCAGCGAAGGACCGAGGTCGCCGACGATTTCGGCTTGCGGGAAATAGACCTGCTCGACATCGGCTGAATGATAGCCGACATGAATGACCTTCGGCCCCTTTGCCCCCATGATGAAGGGCGGCTTCTCCACCGTGTCGTGACCGATGGTGATGATCAGATCGGCCTGTTCGATGGCCTCGTGCACATAGTCGCGCTCCGAAAGGGCTGCCGTTCCCATATAGAGCTCCGTGCCGCCAGGCACGGTGCCCTTGCCCATCTGCGTGGTGAAATAGGGAATTTGCGTCCGCAGCACGAACTGGGCGACATCGGGAGTCACGCGCGGTCGCGACGCCGCCGCACCAAACATCAGCAGCGGACGCCTGGCTTCCATGATCATACGGGCGGCGCGATCAAGCGCGCCCGGGCTGGCCAGCGGCAGTTCGACCGGATGCGTTGGCACGAGTGCTACCGGTTCACACTCGGCCGCCGCAATGTCTTCCGGCAATTCAAGATGTACGGGGCCGGGACGCTCTTCCTGGGCGACACGGAAAGCTTCGCGAACCAACGAGGGGATCATCTTCGGCGAGACGATCTGACGCGACAGCTTGGTCAGCGGCTTCATCGCCGCGACGATGTCGACGATCTGGAAGCGCGCCTGCCGGGATGACAGGATGCCTTTCTGGCCGGTGATCATGATCATCGGCATCGCGCCGAGCAGCGCATAGGCCGAACCGGTCGAAAGGTTGAGCGCGCCCGGGCCAAGCGTGGTGATGCACACACCCGGCTTGCCGGTAAGCCTGCCATAGGTGGCGGCCATGAAAGCGGCTGCCTGCTCGTGGCGGGTCAGGATCAGCTGGATCGAGGAGCGGCGGATGGATTCGACGATATCGAGATTTTCTTCGCCCGGAATGCCGAAAATCCGCTCGACCCCTTCGTTCTCGAGGGCCGCGACGAACAGATCCGAACCTTTGGTCATGACCACCTCTCCCGCAACATTCCGTCGGCCACCTTCATATGGCATCGGAACGCGACGCCTCAAAGAGGCATCTTCGGCTGCGGGTCAGCGGCGCGTGTTGCAGCTCGCCGCTTTCGGCGAGGCGAAAAGTTCCTTCGGTGCAGACCACTGGCTGAGCGGTGCGCCGCGCGTGCCGGTGATCAGCGAACGCAGTTCTGACAGATAGGTCTGCACGAAGAACGAGGTCTGGCTTTCCAGCGGCGTATAGGGACCCGGCCGGTAGGCGCGCGACATGATGCCGTCGGCATTGTCCTCGGTGATCTTCTTGTCCTGCACCGTGGTGACGTCCCACATCCAGCTGATCGCATCGGCGTCGATGTCGCCATCGGCGTCCTTGTCGACGAGCCAGGTCAGAATGACGTCGGTTTCCGTGGCGCTGCGCGGTATCATCTGGAACAGCGTGACATAATCATTGGCAGCACTTGCAAACGACAGGCGTCCGAGGCGGAAGCCGCTTTCGCCACCATCATAGGCGTGACGGCCGCCCATCAGGCATGAGACCCCCTCACCCGTATTGGACAGCGTGTTGCGGCCGGATCCGATCGGCTTGCGGTGCATGGCAAACGGCATCGTGTCGAGGTCGCCAGCCTGCCACGCGCCCTTGTGGAACTCGGCATCGCCGATGACGCTGTGCCAGGCCTCGATTTCATTCTGCCACTCGACCGCCTTGTCGGCGTCGCGGGTCGCGGTCACTTTGACATGGCCGTTGACGCGGTAATATTCGGGATGAGCCGGCCGGCAGTGATAGCATTCGAGGAAGTTCTCGAGCACCAGCTTCCAGTTCGCCTTGGTGAGATAGTTCTTGCGCGCGACGATGCGTGCACGGTCAAGGCCGTTTTCGCGCAAGCCGCCGGTCAGCCCGTCCGCGACAGGCTGGATGTCGGGCAGCGAATTGGCATCAAGGCCGCAGAACACGAGGCCGCCGAAATGCTTGCAGGGCACGCGGTGCAGTCCCAGCGCTTCCGGATCGACGCTTTCCGGTAGATCCTGCCGTGACTGCAACTCGCCGGTCAGCCTGAACGACCAGGCATGGTAGGGGCAGACCAGAAGCTTGCCGCGACCATCCTTGGCGCAGAGCCGCGAGCCGCGATGGGTGCAGACATTGTAGTAGGCCGCGACGTCCTCCTCGCCGTCGTCGAAGCGCACGACGATGATCTCCTCGTCGAAAAGCTGGCGCACGATGTAGCGGCCCTTTTCTGGGACCTCGCTGGCATGGGCGACAAGCATCCATTGACGCGGAAACCACAAGTCCCGTTCCAGCGCGAAGATGGCAGGGGCCGCGTAGAAGGCCTGTTCCAGCGACCAGTCCGGACGTTGCCGGTCGATCAGCCTGACGGTCTCGCTTCTGTCGATAGGCTGGCTGTTCGATGTGTAGGCCTGCACGGCAAACACCTTTCTGCTCGCTGGCGTTCGAATGACGTTTCGATAGAGTGTGCGATGCGGAAAGGCTTGCAGCAAATACAGAAATGATAGACCTTCATATCGAAAAGGCATGAAAGCAGGTTTGGATCGTGAAAACCCTCAAGACATCGCTTCCCCTGCTGAACGCCATGGTCGTCTTCGAGGCTGCCGCCAGGCATGGCGGGCTGACGCTGGCCGCACAGGAGCTCAACATCGCACAATCGGCGGTCAGCAGGCATGTCGCCAATCTCGAGCGCCAGTTGTCGGTCGAGCTGTTCACGCGCAGAGGCAACCGCGTCGCCGTCACCGGGGCCGGCAACACGCTGGCCGAAGCGATCCGCGAGGGTCTCGGCACCATCAGGCAAGCGGTCGAGGATTTGACCGCGCACGACAGCGATACATTCGTGATCGGCTGCAGCCACGACTTCGCGCAGGCATGGCTGATGCCGCGCTTCGGCCTCATCACATCGCAGGTTGCCGATGGCCGGGTGCTGCTGCAGACATCCACCGACTACAGGGATTTCGACCAGCCTGAAGTGGCATTGTCGATCCGTTTCGGCGAAGCCGGGCAATGGCCCGAATTCGTGACCGAAAAACTGCTCGAGGGTGAGTGGTTCCCGGTTTGCGCGCCGGCGTTCCTGGCGCGTTATCCGGCGCTCGCCTCGGAAGAGCCTGAGGCTTTCCTGGCAGTGCCGCTGCTGCATCAGGTGACGCCGCCGGGCGCGATCGACAGTTGGCAATCGTGGGTCGGAACCGACCGGAAACTCGACGGACCTCGGTTCACCGGCTACATGTCGATGATACACGAAACCATCGCCGGGCGCGGCGCGGCGCTCGCCTGGGCGGGATTTGCGGACGAGCATCTGCGCCGCGGCCAGCTCGTCCGGCTGACCAAGACCTCGCGGCGCCACGCCGGCTCCTTCCACATC
>NZ_RZQP01000008.1:0-64209 GCF_003998165.1 Mesorhizobium sp. M7A.F.Ca.US.007.01.2.1
GACAAAAAGAGCTTCCTGCATGCGGCGGCGCGCAGCCCGGCATCAGCTTGCGGATTTGCCGCCCATCACCCTGAGCGCCGGACGCTTGCGGCGGCTGACGATGCGGCCGGCCACAGGGGCGTCGGCGCGCCCGTCGTCCCCCGCTTTCTCGGCAAACAGCCAGTCGACGAACACCTGCACGATCGGCGTCGCCCGCATCTCGTTGCGGCAGACGACATAAAAATCGTCGACCGCCGGCACCGACAGGCTGAACGGCGCGACCAGCATGCCCCTGGCCAGCAGCGCGCTTGCCGTCACCGAGTCGCCCAGCGCCACGCCATGGCCGTGCACCGCTGCCTCGGTCGCCATACGCGCATCGCCGAGGTGATGGCGGCGGCCCCGCTCCAGGTCCAGCGCATCGGCGGCAGCCAGCCAGGTGTGCCATTCGCGGCCGTCATCGCCATGCAGGAAGACATGATCGGCGAGATCCCTGACGCTGCGGATCGGCCGGTTGTTGATCAAGGTCGGGCTGACCACGGGAAACAGTTCGAGGCCCGACCATTTGCGCATCCAGCAATCGGTCCAGCTGCCGTCGCCATAATGCACGCAGACGTCGATATTGGGCGCCCGCAAATCCTTGGGATCGTTGGAAGGAATAAGCGTCAGCCTTATGTCGGGATATTGCGCCATGAAACTGCCGAGCCGCGGTGTCATCCACAGCAACAGTAGCGCCGGCACGCAGGAGACCGAAAGTGTGCCGCTGCTCGCCGGCCTTGTCATGCGCTGGGTGGCGGCGGCGATGCCGTCGAACGCGGTCGACACCGCCGGCAGAAGCTCCGCGCCATGCGGTGTCAGCTTGACCCGCTGGCCGACCCGCTCGAACAGCTTGACACCGAGCGACTGCTCGAGCGCCTTGATCTGGTGGCTGACGGCGCCATGCGTGACGTTCAGCTCAGTCGCTGCCTTGGTCAGTGAACCATGGCGAGCCGTTGCCTCGAAGGCGCGCAGCGGATTGAGCGGTGGCAGGCGCTTGGTCATGGTACCACTTTGTTGTGAGATTTTCTCACAGAAAACACCCTAACAATATCAATTGATTTTTCAATGCCACTGCCAGACACTTGAGTTTAGAACAGCATCAAGACATGAAAACTGCAGGCAGCCAGCGGGACAGCGGCCCGGCCGGATGACGGTCGGTTCGCAGGCGTCACCCGCGCCGGCACTGCATCAGCCCAGGAGGAGCGGACATGGGATACGATCGCGGCAAGCTCGATGCGTTGCGTCGCAAATATGGTGAAAGCCATGGCGGCGAGATGTTCGACCCGAAATTCCGCAAGGTCGCCGACAAGATCTTCTCCAAGAGCGGCACGCGGCTGGCGCCCTATTCAGGCATCCCGACCTTTCTCGCCGCGCCCTACCGCGAAATATCGGCCGACAATCCGGATTTCGGCGATTTGCAGGTGGCGATGATCGGCGTGCCGATGGATCTCGGCGTCACCAACCGCCCAGGCTCGCGCTTCGGGCCAAGGGCGTTGCGCGCCATCGAGCGCATCGGGCCCTACAATCACGTGCTGGAATGCGCGCCGACGCATGAGCTCAGGGTCGCCGACATTGGTGACACGCCGTTCCGCAGCCGCTACCGGCTTGAGACCAGCCATGAGGATATCGAGCGCCGCACCAACCAGATCGTCGATGCCGGGGTCATTCCGCTGTCGATCGGCGGCGACCATTCGATCAGCCATCCAATTCTGAAGGCCGTCGGCAAGAAGGCCCCGGTGGGGTTGATCCATATCGACGCCCACTGCGACACCAGTGGCCTGTTCGACATGACCAAGTTCCACCATGGCGGCCCGTTCCGCAACGCGGTGCTTGACGGCGTGCTGGACCCGACGCGCACGATCCAGATCGGCATCCGCGGCTCGGCCGAATATCTGTGGGAGTTCACCTACGAGTCCGGCATGACCGTGGTGCATGCCGAGGAGATGACCGGCCTCGGCATTCCGGCGATCATCGAGAAGGCGCGCAAGATCGTTGGCGACGGCCCGACCTATGTCTCCTTCGACATCGACAGCGTCGATCCGGCCTTCGCGCCGGGCACCGGCACGCCGGAGGTCGGCGGGCTGACGACGCGCGAAGCGCTTGAACTCCTGCGCGGCCTCAAAGGTCTCAACATCGTCGGCGGCGACGTCGTCGAGGTGGCGCCGCAATATGACGCCACCACCAACACCGCGCATGCCGCCGCACAGGTGCTGTTCGAGATACTGAGCCTGATGGTGTTCAGCCCGGCGATAACAGGCAAGGGCGCCTGACGCCTAGAAAAGCAAAGGCAGCCGCCGCGCTGGAGCCGGCGGCCGACCCGAACAAACAAAGCTTCCAGACAGGGGAATGACAATGACAATCCGTAAGACATTTGCCTCCATCGCCGCCGTGCTGATGCTCGGCACGGCCGGTTTCGGCCTCGCAGTTCAGGCCGCTAGCGCCGATGCGCTGGCGGACATCACCAAGGCCGGCACCATCAATGTCGGCGTCTTCGCCGACTTTCCGCCCTTCTCCTCGGCCAGCGCCGACATGAGCCTCAAGGGCTATGACATGGATGTCGCGCAATACATCGCCGATACGCTCAAGGTGAAGCTCAATCCCATCGCCGTCACCGGCCAGAACCGCATCCCGTATCTGAACGATCATCGCGTCGACCTGCTGATGAGCGTCGGCTATTCGAAGGAACGCGAGCAGGTCATCGACTTCGCCGCTGCCTACGCGCCCTACTACATCGCCGTGATCGGTCCGGCAGCGCTTGCCGTCAAAGGCAAGGAAGACCTCGCCGACAAGTCGATCGCCGTCAATCGCGGCACGCTGGAAGACACCTCGCTCACCGAGGCAGCACCGGCATCGGCCGACATAAAGCGCTTCGACAACTACAATTCGGTGATCCAGGCCTTCATCTCCGGCCAGACGCAGCTGATGGTCGTCGGCAACGACGTCGGCGCGCAGGTGCTGGCCAAGCAGGACGCACTGAAGCCGGAGCAGAAGTTCCAGCTTCTGACCTCGCCTTCGCATATCGGCCTCAACAAGAACGAAGACGGCCTGAAGAAGGCCGTCAACGATGCGGTCGCCAAGATGCTGGCCGACGGCAAGCTGGACGAAAGCTCGAAAGCCTGGCTGAAGACGCCGCTCAATCCCGACAATCTCAAGGATTGAGTTTCCGTGGCCTTTGGCTGGCTCCCGGGTGCCCTGGGCGACATCGCGCATGGCGCGGCCACGACGATCCTGCTGATCGCCGTGACCACGCTGGCCGGAACGCTGCTCAGCATCCTGGGTGCCGCGGGGCGGCGAAACGGCCCGGTGCTGCTCAAGCGGGCAATCGCCTGCTATGTCGAGGTGATGCGCAACACGCCGTTCCTGGTGCAGTTGTTCTTCATCTTCTTCGGGCTGCCCAGCCTGGGCGTCCGGCTCGACCCGCTCCTGGCCGCGATGCTGGCGATGACGCTCAACATGGCGGCCTACACCATCGAGATCGTCGGCGCCGGGCTCGACGCCGTGCCCGGCGGGCAGACGGAAGCAGCGCTGGCCCTTGGGCTGCGGCCACGCCAGGTGTTCGTCAAGATCGTGCTGCCGCAGGCGCTCAAGATCATCTACCCCGCGCTCACCAGCCAGATCGTCATCATGATGCTGGAGTCCGCCGTCGTGTCGCAGATCGCCGTGCGTGAGCTGACCTACGAGGCCGACATGCTGCAGGCACGCACCTTCCGCTCCTTCGAGACCTATTTCGTCGTGACGCTGGTCTATCTCGCTCTGTCGATGGCCTTGCGCCGGCTGCTGGTGTCAGGCGGGCGCCGCGCGCTCGGAGCCGGTGTGTCATGATCGAGTTCACCTTCTGGGACATCGTGCGCAACCTACTGCTCGCCGCCCGCTGGACGGTGCTGCTATCGCTGGCCGCCTTTATCGGCGGCGGTATCGTCGGCATGATCGTGCTGTTCTTCAGGATCGCTGAGAACAAATGGAGCCGGCGTGTCGCCTCCGGCTACATCGCCCTGTTCCAGGGGACGCCGCTCTTGATGCAGCTGTTCCTGATGTTCTTCGGCCTGCCGATGCTTGGTCTGCGCATCGAACCTTGGACGGCGGCGGCGCTCGGCCTCACCTTCTTCGCCAGCGCCTATCTCGCCGAAATCTGGCGCTCCGGCGTCGCGGCGCTACCCCTCGGTCAATGGGACGCCGGTGCCAGCCTCGGCCTGCACTATCTGCAGGAACTCAGGCTGATCATCCTGCCGCAGGCGTTTTCGATCACCCGCGCACCCACCGTCGGCTTCCTGGTGCAGCTGATCAAATCGACGGCGCTCACCTCGATAATCGGCTTCGAGGAGCTGGTGCGGACCTCCAACGCCATCAACAATGCGACCTTCGAACCGTTCAAGGTATACGGGCTGGTGGCGCTGATCTTCTTCGTCATGTGCTTTCCGCTGACGCAATACGCCCGCAGGCTCGAGAAACAGGCGGCTGCTCGCTGACGCGCCAAGGCAGCGCCCGATTTCAGACCGGCAACCCAAGCTGCTTGCGCAGGCTCTTGTCGAATGCGGATGCGGGGACGAAACGGCGCAGGAAACGGACCTGGCGCGCCATTTTCCCCGCCGCATAGCGTTTCTTCGGCGCGGGATCGGTCGCTGCTGCCAGAATGGTCTTGGCGACCACTTCGGGCGCATCGCCTTTTTCCATCGATTTCCGCACTGACATAGTCATCCCGGCGCGCGCGGAGTCGTAGATTTCGAGCGACCGGTCGGGGGCGGCAAGATTGTCCTCGAATGATGTGCGGGTATAGGCGGGCTCCACCAGCGAAACGCGAATGCCGAAGGGGCGCAATTCGTGATCGAGCGACTCGGAATACCCTTCGATGGCGTGTTTGGTCGACGAGTAAAGCGCGAAATAGGGAGCGGGGATGAACCCCTGTACCGAGCTCAAATTTACGATTCTGCCCTTCCCTTGGCGCCGCATTGCCGGCAGCACCGCGTTGGTCACGCGCAAGACGCCGAAGACGTTCACGTCGAACAGCGCTTTAGCCTGGGCGGTCGAGGACTCCTCCGCGCCGCCAAACAGGCCCATGCCGGCATTGTTGACAAGCACGTCGATGCGTCCGGCCGCGGCCAGAACGTCATCGACCATTGTCGCGACGGACGCGTCGTCGGTCACGTCGCAGGTCAGCATGGTCACGCCGGCGGATTGCTGTGAGGCCGTGCGACGGCTGGTTCCGAAGACGCGAAAGCCGGCGCCTAGCAAGGCGTCGGCGGTAGCGCGCCCGATGCCGGAGGATGCCCCTGTGACAAGGGCGACGCCGGGATTGGTCTTGTTCATGGAAATCATATCCTTCTTTGCGTTGGACCGGATTGGGAAAAGCATGAGAGGCCGGGGCAAAGGGCGTCGGTCATGACTGCGTCTGGCCACCGGTTAGTTCCAGCGTCTGAACAGGGCGCTGGCATTCACGCCGCCAAAGCCGAAGCCATTGGAGATCGCGTACTCCATCTCCATGGGCCGGGGCGCGTTGGCGACGAAGTCGATTCCGTCGCCGGCCGGATCGGCCTCGCCAAGGTTGAGGGTGGGCGGGGCGACCTGATCCCTGAGCGCCAGGATTGCGAAGATCGCACCAAGCCCGCCGGCCGCTCCGAGCAGGTGTCCGGTCGCCGATTTCGTGGCACTGACAGCTATCGCGAAATCGCGCCCGAACACGCTCTTGATCGCTTCGATCTCACCCAGGTCGCCGACTGACGTGGAGGTCGCATGCGCATTGAGATGACGAACGTCGCGTGGCGAAATCCCTGCCTGGGCAATCGCGAT
This sequence comes from Mesorhizobium sp. M7A.F.Ca.US.007.01.2.1, assembly GCF_003998165.1. NCBI lineage: Bacteria > Pseudomonadati > Pseudomonadota > Alphaproteobacteria > Hyphomicrobiales > Phyllobacteriaceae > Mesorhizobium > Mesorhizobium sp. M7A.F.Ca.US.007.01.2.1. Next base: position 5,800 of record NZ_RZQP01000008.1, read on the forward strand.
CTGCATGGCCCGGCGCGCGCCGTCGCCGTCCTCTGGCCCGGAGGTGACGTGATGGGCATCCGCCGTCGTGCCGTAGCCGACGAGCTCAGCAATCGGTTTTGCGCCGCGCGCCAACGCGTGGCTCAACGCCTCGATGACCAGCACGCCGGCCCCTTCGCCCATGACGAAGCCGTCCCGCGATGTGTCGAAAGGGCGCGAGGCTTGGGCCGGCGCCCAATTGAAGCCGGTTGAAAGAGAACGAGCGGCGGCGAAACCGCCGAGACTGACGGTGTTGATGCACGCTTCCGTTCCGCCGCACACGGCGATGTCGGCTTCGTTGGCGCGGATCAGGCGGGCGGCGTCGCCGATCGCCTGGATGCCTGCCGCGCACGCCGTCACCGGTGCGCCGAGTGGACCTTTGAAGCCATGACGGATCGAGATGTGGCCCGCCGCGAGGTTCACCAGGAAGGACGGCACCGTAAAGGGAGACAGGCGGCGGGCGCCACGCAGGTCCACCGTGCGCACCGCCTCGGTGATGGCCGGGAACCCGCCGACACCTGAAGCGATGATCGTGGCCGTGCGCAGGCGATCCGTCTCCAAGGCAGGCTTCCATTGCGCCTGCGCAAGCGCCTCTTCCGCCGCCGCCAGCGCGAAGAGAATGAACCGGTCTACCTTGCGCTGATCCTTCGCGGACAGGACGGCATCGGCATCGAAACCAGCCTCGGGGTCTTCGCCCAGGGAGGGAACCACGCCGCCAATCTTAGCCGGCAGCTCTCCCACCACATCGTCAGGAAGCCTGCGAACGCCAGACCGGCCGGCAAGCAGGCGTGACCAGGACGCTTCGACATTGGCGGCAAGGGGCGTGACCGCACCCATGCCCGTGACGACAATCCGTTCCATCTGCTCTCCTATCCTTGCTGTGCTGGCGGCGCTGCTCGCGCCGTTCAAGTAGCGACTGCTTCGCGAACCTGATCGGCCGCCGCATCCAGAAAAGCCTGCGCAAGGTCGGGGTCGTTGACGACCCGCGACAGCACGACCGCGCCGACCATCGTCGAGAGAACGGCCATTGCCTTGTTGCCGGTCTTTTCGATGTCGCCCTCGCCAACCCAACCGCCGAGCATCTCGAGGTACGCCTTGATGCCGGCTTCGAATGACGCCTTCACCTCGGCACCTTGCCTGGCGGCATCCGAGCCGAGCGCAACGACCGGGCAGCCGTCCATCTTTTCTCCGCGATGATCCATGCTGAGGTAGAATGAGATCACCCCGTCGAGCGGGTTCCCGGGATTTGCCGCGGTCGCGGCCGACCATTTGTGGGTGGCGCTTTCCATCGCCCGCCTGGACGCCAGCGCCGCCAGATCGTCCTTCGACTCGAATTGCTTGTAAAAGGCGCCCTGGGTCAGCCCGGCCCCTTTCATCAGATCCTTGAGGCCGATGCCGTCGAACCCGCGCTCCCGAAAAAGCCGGCTTGCCACATTGATCACGGTCTCACGGTTTTCCGCGGCCTGAGTGCGACTTACACGCATCGTCATCTCCTTTTTTAGATTGCATTCGTAATCTATACCCTATATAGAGGGTGAACGCAATCTAAAAAAGGACAAATGAGATGATCCGCAAAACCTTGGGCGCCTCGCTGCTGGCGGCGCTGTTTCTTGCAACCCCGGCTCTTGCCGAGGAAGCCACCATCGGGCGCCCGATCGAAGGCGGTAGCCTGCACCAGGCACACCTGGACATGGTGGTCTACTACGTTCCGGACGGCGACCTGCTTGAGGTCACCGCCACTTTCGCACCGAAGACCGGGGGTGATCCGCTGCGGGTTGTCATGGGCCTCGCCAACAGTGACTCCGTGGCGTTTTCCATACCTGGCCACCCGGGCTCGCTCTACGCGTTCTCAAGGTCCGGTGAGGAAGTGACGGTCTCGACCGAGACGGACACATCCCTGCGAGCCGACGCGACAATGCCCTGACCTGACGCGCAGACCGCGGCCGAGCGATGCTGGCCGGGGTCTCGCGTCGGAACGGCGCGCCACCGATAAGTTTGGAGAGAGGTCACATGCTTTACAGCTATTTTGTCGAGAAATCGATCCGGCAGAGCTTCGACGACGTCAACAACCATCGCTGGGATGCGGCGGTGAAGGCCATCGCGCCGCATGTCCATCACCGGGTTGGTGGCGCACACGCGCTTGGTGGCGAGCGCCACGACAAGCAGGCCCTGCGCCGGTGGTTCGAGCGCCTCGGCCGTGTTCTGCCCACTCTCCATCTCACGGTCAACCACGTGTGGGTGAAGGGCTGGCCGTGGCATACCACCGTGTTTGCCCAGTGGGATGGCACCGCTACCCTGCTCAACGGCGATACGTCCTACGTCAACCGTGGTCTCCACGTGTTCACGCTGCGGTGGGGCAGGGTTCATGCGCTCGAGGAATTCTACGATTCACAGGCGGCGGCGCGCGCTCTCGCCGCCCAGGCCGCAGCCGGCCTCGAAGAAGCTGTCGCCGAACAGACAACAAGCTAGCACAAGCGCGGTCCGAGGACGCCCAAGGTCTACGGGCCGGTGGCGCCGATCGTCTTCGTCTCGTGCCTTGCGCCCACGCACTATGCGCGCAGGCTCGAGAAGCGAGCGCTGGCGCGCTGGACTGCAGGCCCTGCATCGATGCCGGTGCTGTCGCGGCAACGGTCGAGCCGAGGCAGGCATACAGCTTTCCTCTTGGGAATAGGACTTGACATCTTGCCGTTCGAATTGTCCATTTGAAGCTTGACCGGGCCGAACGGGGCGGCGAGGGACAGGGGCAAACCGGCGGGTGGATAGACAGTCGAGTCGAGTGCTGTTGAGGACGGTCGGGCTGACAAAAGCCTTTCGAGGGCTGGTTGCCCTGCGTGATCATTCCATCGAGCTCCACGAACGTGAAATCATTGGGGTAATCGGGCCGAATGGCTCGGGCAAGAGCACGCTTTTCAACCTGATCACCGGCTTCTCCCAGCCGAATTCCGGTAGCATCGAGATGGAGGGCCGGTCGATCGTCGGCCTGCGCACATCGCAGATCGTCGCGATGGGCATCGCCCGCACCTTCCAGGGCTCTCGCCTGTTCGGCAGCCTCAGCGTCGCGCAGAACGTGCTGACGGCGGCGCAGTTGCGCCATCCTGTCGGCGCCGCCGATACCGTGCTGCGCGGTCGGCGTTATCGCGAGCGGGTGGCCGCGACCCGGCAGAAGGCCGACGAACTCCTCGACCTCATGGGCCTGACAGATCAGGCCGGCAGGGTCGCCGCGGATCTTCCCTACGGCGATCAGCGGCGGCTGGAGATTGCGCGTGCGTTGGCGACCGGCCCGCAACTGCTGTTGCTCGATGAGCCCGCTGCCGGTCTTGATTCCAACGAGACCAAGGTGTTGGCAGCGCTGATCCGGACGATCCGTGACCGCTATGGCGTAACGGTGGTCGTTGTCGAGCACGACATGGACCTGATCATGGCGCTGTGCGAACGCATCCAGGTGCTGGCGACTGGCGAGGTGATCTGCGTCGGAACACCGGAGCAGGTACGCGAACACCCGAAAGTGCGGGAGGCGTATCTTGGCCACGCCTAGCCCCGTTCTGCTCAGTGTCGAGAACCTCGAGGTCAATTTCGGCGCGGTGCGTGCGCTGAAGGGCATTTCGCTCGACGTCCATGCCGGCGAGGTGGTGGCGTTGGTGGGCGCCAACGGCGCCGGCAAGAGCACGACCTTGCGCACCATTTCCGGCCTGTCGCGGCCGCGCGGCGGCAGGATCATCTTCGATGGCAAGCCGATTGGAGGTGTCGCTCCGTCGCGCATCGTAAGTCTGGGCATCGCGCAGAGCCCGGAGGGCAGGCGCCTGTTCGGCGGCCTGACGGTGGCTGACAATCTGCGGCTCGGCGCCTGCACCCGCACCGACAAGGATGCCATCCTCAGAGACAGCGAGCGCATGTTCATGCTGTTCCCGATTCTCAAGCAGCGGCTGAAGCAACTGGCCGGCACGCTGTCGGGCGGCGAACAGCAGCAGCTTGCTTTGGCGCGCGCGCTGATGGCGGCGCCGCGCCTGCTGCTGCTCGACGAGCCTTCGCTCGGCGTTGCGCCGCTGCTGGTCCGCCATATCTTCAGCGCGCTTGCCGAACTGAAGCGCCAGGGCATGACGATGCTGCTGGTGGAACAGAACATCACGCTCGCGCTGGACCTCGCCGACCGTGCCTATGTGCTGCGCACGGGCCAGGTGGCGCTGTCTGGCCGGTCCGCGGAACTGCGCGACAGCGAACGCGTGGCGCAGGCATATCTCGGGGCGGCAACATGACCCAGCTGGACTATATCCTGCAGCAGATCGTCAATGCGGTGAGCCTCGGCAGCCTCTACGCACTGGTGGCGGTCGGTCTGTCGATCGTCTTCGGCGTCCTCAAGCTCACCAATTTCGCGCATGGCGACGTCATGATGGTAGGTGCCTTCGGGGTTGCCTTGCTGGTCGGCATCGGCGTTCCGTTCCCGGTCGCCGTGATCTGCGGCATCGCCGCAGCCGCCGCCGCCGGCTTCCTCATCGAACGCATCGCCTACCGCCCGATCCGCGACGCGCCCGACGTTGCGCGACTGCTGACCAGCCTCGCCGTCACCTACATCATCGAGAATGTCGGCATCCTGGTGTTCACCTCCTCGCCGCGCAATTTTCCACTCCCCGATATTCTCAACACCTCCTGGGAAATGTCGAACGGCGCCATCACCTTCACCAGCATCAATCTCCTGACCATCGCGCTGACCTTCGTGTCGCTGCTGCTCCTCGGCTGGTTTATCACGCGCACCACGACTGGGCTCGGCATGCGCGCCGCAGCCGAGGACATGTCGGCGGCACACCTTGTCGGTCTGAACGTCAACCGGCTGATCATCGTCGCCTTCATCGTCGCATCCGCCTATGCCGGCCTCGCCGGCATTTTGTGGGCGGCACAGGCCGGCGTGGTGCAGCCGCAGATGGGCTTCACGCCGCTCCTGAAGGCTTTCGTGGCGGCAATCATCGGCGGCTTCGGGTCGATCGCGGGCGCCCTGGTCGGCGGCTACATATTGGGCGCGCTGGAGATATTCATCGTCGCATTCCTGCCGAGCAGCGTCTCGTCCTATCGCGACGCAATCGTCTTCGCCGTGCTGATCGCCTTTCTCCTGGTGCGCCCGGGCGGGCTGCTCCAGCCAAACCGGGAGATAAAGCTGTGAGCCGGGAAGCGCGGATCACACTCCTCGTCCTCGTCGCCGTGGTGGCGGGGGCAGCTGTCGCATTCGGTGCGCCGCACGTGCTGAGCGACTATTTCGTCCGGATTATCCTGCTGATCGCGCTGAATGCAATCCTGGTGCTGGCGCTGTCGCTGAGCAACGGTTTTACGGGCGTGTTTTCGCTCGGCCATGTCGGCTTCATCGGCGCCGGCGCGTATATTTCGGGAATCCTGTCGATCCCGGTGCAGCAGAAGATGGCATTGCTGCCGCATCTGCCGGGGTTTCTGCATGCTTTCAGCCTCCCCTTCCTGCCGGCGACGCTGGTGGCAGGTCTTCTGACGGCATTGCTTGCGGTGGTCGTCGGTTATCCCTTGATGCGCCTGTCGGGCTATTTCGTTTCGGTGGCGACGATGGGATTCTTGATTATCGTCAACGTGGTGCTGATCAATGCGTCGGATTTCACCCGAGGTGCCCGCACGTTTACCGGCGTGCCGCTGGAGACGACGTTGCCCTGGGTGATGGGTTGGCTCGCCATCACGGTGTTCGTTCTGGCGCGCCTGGTTTATTCGCCTTTCGGGCGCGCCATGAAGGCGGTGCGCGACGACACGATCGCGGCCAGCGCTGTCGGAATCGGCGTGCTGCGGACCAGACTGATCGCCTTCGTCATCGGCGCGTTCTTCTCAGGCGTCGGCGGGTCGCTCTATGCGCATTATCTCGGCTCGTTTTCGCCGAACACTTTCTACTTCGCGCTGACGATGAGTCTGATCACAATGCTGGTGCTGGGCGGCATGGGCTCCCTGACCGGCGCGGTGGTCGGCGTCATCTGCGTTTCGCTGTTGTCGGAGATCCTGCGCTCGGTCGAACGCGGCTTCACGATCGGCGATTTCGCGGTGCCGGCCCTGTTTGGCGCCAGCCAGATCGTGCTCGGCTTCATCTTCATTCTAGTCATGATCTTCCGGCCGAAGGGGATCATGGGGGACCGGGAACTTATGTTCGGATCAACCCAAAGATCGGCAACGGTGAACCAGACAGAGGAACGAAAACGATGATCAAACTCACTCGACGCGGTACCATCGGCCTGGGACTGGGCGCATTCTTCGCGCTTGCCTCGGCCAGCACGGCACTTGCTGCCGACACCATCAAGATCGGCTATCCGGCAAACCTGACCGGCATCCAGGCCTCGCTCGACGGTCCGATGCTGAATGGCGCCAAGCTGGCAGCGAGCGAAATCAACGCCGCCGGCGGCGTGCTCGGCCAGCAGATAGAACTGGTGATCTACGATTCCAAGAGCGATTCGACGACGATCTCGACCGTCGCCAGCCAGTTGATCGACAGCGACAAGGTCGTCGGCATCATCGGCTTCGCCGATTCCGACTCGGTGCTGGCCATCGGACCGCAGGTCCAGACGGCGCAGATACCGTTCATAACGCCAGGCGCGACCTCGCCGAAATTGCCTAGCCAGCTCGGCAACGAGATCTTCCTCGCCGCCTTCGGCGACAACGTTCAGGCTGCGGTTGGCGCGGAATTTGCGCTGAACAAGCTGAACGGCAAAACCGCCTACCTGCTGACCGACATCGGCACTGAATACACAACGCTGCTGTCGGACTACTTCGTCACCGCCTACGAGCATGGCGGGGGCAAGATTTTGGAGCGCGACACCTACAAGATCGGCGACAAGACCTTTACCGCGCAGATCGCCAAACTGAAGGCGCTGTCGCCGCAGCCAGACTTCGTCTATGCCTCGTCGAATGCCGAGGAAATCGGCCTGATCTTGAAGCAGATGCGCCAGGCCGGCATCAACCTGCCGGTGGTCGGCGGCGACGGCTACGACACGCCCTTGCTGATCCAGGTCGGCGGCGACGCGGCCAAGGACACCTACTTCACCACCCACGCCTATATCGGTGAGGGCGCCACCCCGAAGGTGCAGGCCTTTATCGACGCCTACACCAAGTCGGTCGGCAATGCCCCGGAGAACGCGTTCGCTGCGCTCGGCTACGACTCGGTCAAGCTGATGGCCGACGCGATCAAGCGTGCCGGTGCGCCGGATCCGGCCAAGATCCGTGACGCGCTGGCCGCTACGTCCGGGCTCGACGGCGTGACCGGCACGATCACCTACCGCCCGGGCATTTCGGTGCCGGACAAGTCGGTCTCGGTCATTGGTGTCAAGGACGGCAAGCTTGTCCTGGCAAGTGAAGCGGCACCGACCTTCGTCGCGGAGCCGTGATCTTGTCCACTCCGGGCTCCCTTTGGGACATCTACAGGTCGCGGCTCTCCGCCGCGACCTTCACCGACCTGACGCATGCGTTTCATCCGGGCCAGCCGCATTTCCCGGCCTTCCCGGACGAGGAGCGCAGTGCGTTGCTCGATTTTTCGAAAGGCGATGCCTTCCAGGTCCACCACTACGCCTTCGTCGGACAGTGGGGCACCCATGTCGATCCGCCGGTGCACTTCATCGACGGCGGCCGCTCGATCGACCAACTGCCGGTGGCGGAGATGCTTCTGCCGCTGGTCATCCTCGACATCAGCGACAGGGTCGCCGCCGATCCCGACGCGACGCCGACGCTCGACGACATTTCGGCCTGGGAGGCGCGGAACGGTCGTATCCCGGAAAAGTGTTTTGTCGCACTTCGCACCGGCTGGTGGCCGCGCTGGCCGGACCCCGTGGCGTTTCGGAACAAGTCGGCCGACGGTATCTCGCATGCGCCGGGTTGGTCGAAGCCGGTGCTGGAGGAACTTTTGGAACGCCGCGGTGTTGCTGCGATCGGGCACGAGGGCATGGACACTGATCCCGGCCGTGCCACTTCCGCAGGTGACGCAAGCCTGGAATACTACGTGCTGTCGCGCGACTGCTGGCAGATCGAGCTCTTGGCCAATCTCGACAAGGTGCCCGAAGCCGGCGCCTTGATAATGGCAAGCTGGCCAAAGCCAAAGGCCGGATCTGGCTTCCCGGCTCGCGCTGTCGCCATCCATGAAGCGGCCGGCTGAACGCGTGAAGCCGCTGCTGGCGACGGTCGAGGGGCCGCCGCACAACGATCATCAGATACGGAATTCAGACATGGATATAGATACAGTCCGCGATGCTTTTCCGGCGATGGCGAGAGGTGCCGAGCCGAAGAAGCGGATTTTCTTCGACAATCCCGCGGGAACCCAGATGGCGAGCCGTTCGATCGAGCGTATGACGCGTGCCATCATCGAAACCAACGCCAATCTTGGTGGCTATTTCGAAACCTCACTCGCGGCCCAGGCGATGGTCGACGACGCGCATCAGGCGATGGCCGATTTCTTCAATGCCGCCGACCGGCGTGAGGTGGTGTTCGGCCAGAACATGACAACTCTGACTTTCGCCGTCTCGCGCGCCATCGGCCGCGATCTGAACGCCGGCGACGCCATCGTGCTGACGCGCATGGATCATGACGCCAACGTCGCACCCTGGCTGATGCTGGCGGAGGATCGGGGGCTTGAAGTACGCTGGATCGACCTCGATCCAAAAACCTTCGAACTCGACCTGTCGACGCTGGAGGCGACTATCGACGAGGACGTCAAGCTGGTCGCTGTCGGCTATGCCAGCAACGTTACCGGCACGATCAACGACGTGAAGCGGATCGCGCAGCGCGCCCGCGCGATCGGGGCGCTGAGCTATATCGACGCGGTGCAGTTCGCGCCGCATGGGGTGATCGACGTCCAGGAGATCGGCTGTGATTTCCTGGTTTGCTCGGCCTACAAATTTTTTGGACCGCATCACGGGGTGTTGTGGGGCCGTTTCGATCTGCTGCAGGCGCTGACCGCCTATAAGGTGCGCGCGGCTTCCAATACGCCACCTGGAAAATTCGAGACGGGAACGACAAGCCGCGAGGCGCTTGCCGGGGTGCTTGGCGCCGTCGAGCACTATGCCTGGCTCGGACAGTCCTTCGGCAACGTCCACCCGCAGGCGACGCGGCGGGAGCGAATCGTCGCCGGCATTGAAGTCGCCGACCGTTATGAGCGTGTCCTGACAGCACGGCTGATTGCCGGATTGTCCAGAATTGATGGCGTCTTGATCCAGGGCATATCCGATGTGGCGGCGCTGGCGCGCCGTGTGCCTACCGTGTCGATCACCGTTGACGGAACCGATCCCGCGGACATCGCCAGGGCGATGGCAGAGGAAGGCATCTATCTCTGGCACGGTCACAATTACGGTTTGGAGCCAATCAAGCGGCTGGGGCTTGCGGACCGCAACGGTGTCGTCCGCATCGGGCTGGCTCATTACAACACCGAGGCGGAAGTCGATTTCCTGCTGGCGAAGCTGGCGGACTGGATGAAGACGCGGACCTGACATGCGCGACAGAAACGGAACCCCGAGGATCGGCGTCAAGCTGCGCCATGCCAGACAGGTGCTTGGCCTCAGCCTGGAAGAGCTCGGCGCCCGCATCGGGCTGACAGAGGGTTATCTCTCGAAGATCGAAAACGACCGCGCTACGCCGTCCATGGCGGCTCTGCACCGGCTGGTGCAGGCACTGGGCATCAACATGAACGCGATGTTCGGCACGCTGCAGCACAATGCCTCGGAAGTGTTCGTTTTGCGGCAAAACGAGCGTCCGCACATGGAGACGGGACATCGGCGTTCGGGCAACCATGTCGTGCTCGAGCAATTGGTGCCGTCCGGTCCGGAATATCTGCTGCAGATCAACGTCCACGTGATCGAGGCCGGCGGCGGCAGCCCCGAGTTGATCAGCCACAAGGGACAAGAGTTCGGCTACGTGCTCGAAGGTTCCGTCGAATTGCTGGTCGAGGCGAACGTGGTGGCGCTCGAGGCAGGCGACGCGTTCTATTTCAACTCCGAACTCGGCCACGGCTACCGCAATATCGGTTCGACCACGGTCCGCATCCTCTGGGTCAACACGCCGCCGACATTCTGACCGCCTCCAGCGCGGCGCCGGATTTCGAGGGAGTTCTGAAGACGTCGTTCAATGAGCCAACGTCCACAGGACAACAGCCGCCGAGCCCAACCGTCCTGTTTCAATGCTCGAACGCGAGCGGCGGCGCCAGTCGGTCGCGCCGCAGCCAGCGCGCCAGCAGCAGCGCGGCCACCACGGCCAGCCCCGTCGACAGGCCGATCCAGATGCCGACGCCATGCAGGCCGAAATGGAAGGCGAGCAGCACCCCAAGCGGCAGGCCGACGCCCCAATAGCCGATCGCGGCATAGATCATCGGCACCTTGGTGTCGTGCAGGCCGCGCAGCATGCCGGCGGCCACCGCCTGGGCGCCGTCGAAGACCTGGAACAGCGCCGCGAAGACCAGGAACGACACGGCAAGTTCGATCACCCTGGCATTGGCCGGATTGCTCAGATCGATGAAGGCGCTGATCAGCGGATGCGGCCACAGGATCATCACCAGCCCCATCAGCGCCATGAACGAGACGCCGATGACGAAGGCGGTCCAGCCGGCGCGCGACACGCCTTGCGGATTGCCGGCGCCATGCGCAAGGCCGACGCGCACCGTCACCGCCTGGTTGAGGCCAAGCGGCACCATGAAGGAGATCGAGGCGATCTGGATGGCGATCGCGTGCGCGGCCAGCGAATCCGCGTCGATCAGGCCCATCAGCAGGGCGGCCGCATTGAAGATAGTCACCTCGAAGGCGAGAATGCCGGCAATCGGCAGGCCGAGCCGCAACAGGCCCTTGAAGCGTGGCCAGTCCGATCGCCAGAACCGTCCGAACAGACGATAACGGCGGAACTTCTTCTCCAGCATCACCACGGCAGCCAGGCCGATGAACATCAGCGTTGAGGACAGCGAGGTGGCAAGGCCCGACCCGGCAATGCCCATCGACGGCACGCCGAGATTGCCGAACATGAACACCCAGTTGAAGAAGGCATTGCAGGCGACGGCAACAAAGACGATGACCAGCGCCCAGCCCGGCCGCTCCAGCGCCGAGATGAACGAGCGCAGCACGATATAGAAGTAGAAGGGCAGCACCGCCCATTCGAGCCAGCGCAGATAGATGCCGGCCTGATGCGCCAGTGCCGGTTCCTGGCCCATGGCCAGCAGAATGCCTTCGCCGTGCCAAAGCACGAGCCAGATCGGGATCGAGATCAGGATCGCCAGCCACAGGCCCTGGCGCACGGTGCGGCGCAGGTCGCGCACCGAATAGCGGCGGCGGCCAAGCTCGGTGGCGATCATCGGCGATGTCGCCAGCATCAGGCCGAGGCCGAAGATCAGCGGCATGAAATAGAGGTTGGCGCCAAGCGCGCCACTGGCCAGCGTGTCCGGCCCCAGCCGGCCCATCATCATGACGTCGGTGGCCGTCATCGCGGTCTGACCGAGATTGGTCAGCACCATCGGCCAGGCGAGCGCCAGCGTCGCCCTGATTTCCTGACGCCAAAGATTTTCCGGCGCGCGAGCGCCGGCTTCGATCGCAGACATTGTTCCGCTCTTTCCAGCTACGGCGCGTCGGCATTAAAGCCGGAAGCCGCATGTCAAACGGCAAAACCTTCGGTTTCGCGGCGTTTGCGTCAGCTTCTGGACGAAACGCGACATGAAGGCAAGAGAGGAGGGACGGGAACGGATTGAGCCAGCCGGGCAAGCTCTGGCTTATCTCTGGCGGGCGCGCTCGATTGCGACCGCCTACTAGGTCGGAAACAGCATAATTCACCGCTCACTTAGCGATATTGCTTTGACCAGTCCTTAAGCCATTGCGGAACCCCAGCCGGGGCGTAGGCAATGGCATTCACCAACGAACGATACAACCGCTTTTCTATCCCGCTTGCGCCACCAAATCTCATCCCTATCTCGTTCTTGGCCTCGACGAACCGGTTTTCGGCGATCAGACAATCGACCTCTAACTCGTCTGCATATCGGAAAGCATCTGTCTCAGAATCGCCCATTGTTCTAATTTTCGCGATGTCAGTTCTTGCGCGCTTTAAATCATGAGAGCGCACATACATCTGCGCCCGTCGAAAGTAAGCCTCCAAGCTAACTTCATCTCCAGATATTAAATTAGCCAGAATCGAGATGGCCTCCACCTGCTTACTCTGTCCATAGAGCCGACGTGAGTTCCTAACTTTATGAAAAAGAAACCCGCCGGCGGTGCAAATCGCCTCCAAATCGGAATTCAACTCAAATATTTCCTTACTATTAACTTTAAGTCCCTGCTGCGCCATTCCCTCAAGTGATTCTACCAAAACATCCAAGATATAAGGATTATCTGGCGACCGGTTATAGGCGGCGCGAGCAAAGGGCTCCGCTTCAGCAAAGCGCCCTAACCTGCACAAAACAGAGGATAATTCTCTGTTAATATGATAGTTTTCTTTGTCGAGTTGAGAGGCAAGTCTAAATTTTTCCTCTGCGACATCATATTTGCCTTTACGTCGCGCCCGAAAACCTTCGATAAAAAAGCCAACCCGTTTAGACGTATTTGTCCCATAGGCCCGGAGTTTATCCAGTATACCGTTCACCCGAAGATCGTCCGGATCCAGCCGAGTAATCGCAAGCCCCAAGAGTCTACTCGCCTCGATTTTCGCGTCCATACTAAGCTGAGCGTCTCCCTCAAGTGCTTTCTGACAGAACTCTATACTCCGTCGAAAATTGCCCTTGTCATAGTAATCGCGGCCGACACGCAAAAAATGCGATGGCAATATCAAAGCAGAAACAAACCCAACTCCGCTGCCGCTGCGAAGAATTTCAGGAATTGCACTGTCCAGAAATGAGATCGACAAACTTTCGGAGGCTTCATACTCCTTAATAGCTGCTACAATGCGCTGCCCAACCGATCCAAGCCAATCGTCGGCTCGACCAAATCGCTTATCGCGTCGAACCGCGTCGCGAATTGGAGGTGACAGTGTTATCATTCGATCCTTACGCTCTATACAACAGAAGTCCTCCAGTTTTCTTACTGATTCGGTTAGAAGGTTAGCATCTACCTCCAAAGCCGCCAGAAGAAATTCGAGATCGCAATATCTATATTCATGTAAAACCGCAACAATATCGGCCTCTAACGTCGAAAATTGTATGCGTTTCATAAAATCATGGCCGCGCTGAGATTTTATCTCAATAACATCTGACGGATTCGCTAGAAAAACGTCGAATCCGTCGGCAGCTATGAACGAAACAACCAAATTTATGTTGTATGGATGCCCATCGGTAAATTCACATGCCTTGCGGACCTCGGCTTCCGTAAAGTCGATGTCCAGTTCCTTCAGCTTTAAGCACAGAAGCTGATAAACGGTCTCATCTGAGAGGCTGGGAATCCTGATATGGAACGATCGAGGATATCGCTGCTTCAAGGCGTGACGCATCATCCTTGCTTGGATAAAGGAAAGCGTCGGGCGCGCAATGTCGGAAAGTTCGTTGAAAATTAATGGAAAGTGCGGGTGATAGTCACCGTCGTCTTGGAACACTCCTCCGTCATCAACAAATACAGGAAGAGTGTCTGCTTCGGCCAGTTGTCGTATGTATTTAGAAACTTCCTTTATCTTATCACTGTCTGAAAGGTCTTTAAACGCCAAAAACGCTTCGCCTGCAGTAAGTGGATTATATATTTCCCACACATCATAGAGTTTACGATATAGCTCAGTTATCGACTCGTATTCGTCCAGGGGAATTTCGATAAACGCCGCGTAGTTTCTGGGCGCAACGGAACCCAGGGACTTTCGTAGGAATGTCTTTCGCCCCACGCCATGATTTCCAACAACGTGAACGGCGATGGGTGACGAAGCCTTTGGCTTGGCCAGCGCTTGGCGGAAGTTAAGTTCTTCACCATCGCGACCGAAATAGAAGTCGCTTATCACTCCTTCCTTCAGGGAAAGTTCCATGAGAGTGGCGTCAATTCTCCTAGAAATCTGTTTTGGAGAACGCAGATGCTGGGCTACATTTATTCCCTTTAACCAACTAGGCAGGCTGCTATAGGATGTTCCATCGATAGAAAAGATCAGAACATCCTTTATTCGGCCGGCACTTCTGGCCTCCAACGCAGCGCGTATTTCCTCGTTTATAAATGTCGACCGAACTGAATTTTCCGAAAGGAGGATCACAAATAGAGACGATCGCGCCAAAGCCTTCCTAATGGCGGCGCTATTCAACGTAAAATCAAACGTGTATTCGTCATACTCACATCGGAGATCACCAATTTCGGCCGCTATCTGAGACGCAAATATTTTGTCTTTACTGCTGTGTGAAATAAAGGCCTTCATGGCGCCTCTCTTTAAGAGATTTGGAGGGTGTGCTCGATGTGCTTCCGACTGAAGTAGCTATGTATGCAAACCACCTGGTGCACAAGCTTTTCCCGAGTTCCTTCCGCGGATTGCAATCTGCGCAGCCTGTCTATCTTATCGCGTCCAGCATCCGCCGCTGGCGGTGCATCTCGAGGAAAACCTTATAGTCGCGGTCGAAACGCCCTGATGATTTCGGGTTCGACGCGCGCGTCCTGCCGCCTTGCTGCATGGCAAGACAGGCCGCGTTGAGGTCGGGAAACAGCCCGGCCGCGGTGGCGGCGATCATGCCGGTGCCGAGCAGCACCGCCTCGTCGGCCAGCGGCTCGATCACCGTGCAGCCGGTGGCGTCGGCATAGAGCTCCATCAACAGCGGGTTCTTGGTGTGGCCGCCGGTGACGTGCAGCGTATCGATCAGATAGCCGTTCTCGTTCAGCGCCTCCAGCACGTGGCGCACGCCGAGCGCGATGCCGACGGCGGTGCGCCAGTAGAGCTTGCACAGGCTGTCGAAGGAGGAGTCCAGCGTCAGCCCGCTGACGACGCCGACGGCATGCGGATCGGCGAGCGGTGAGCGGTTACCATGAAAATCGGGCAGCACATGCAGCCGCGCGGCAAGGTTGTCGCCCTCGGTGGCGCGCAGCTCGGCGACACGCCTGGCGATCTTCGCATGCATGGCGGCATCAGGCTCGCCGCCGGCGCCGTGCCAGCGGATGATGTGGTCGAGCAGGGCGCCGGTCGCCGACTGGCCGCCTTCCGACAGCCACAGCCTGGGCAGCGCCGCGCCGTAATAGGGACCCCAGACGCCGGCGAAGGGCTGCGGATCCGGTGACATCGCCATGACGCAGCTCGACGTGCCGGCGATCAGCGCCAAATGCCGGCCGATGTCCTGTTGGTCGCCGGCAAAGCCGCCGAGCACGCCAAGCGCACCGGCATAGGCATCGATGACGCCGGCGCCGACCCGGCATTTCTCGCTCAGCCCAAGCTCGGCCGCTGCCTGGGCGGTCAGTTGGCCAATATAAGCGCCGACCGGGCTGGCCTTTTCCGGCAAATTGCCGTGCTCGAAAAGATCGCCGAGGCCGACGAGCGCAAAGAAGTCGCGCCGCCAGCCGGCCTCTTCATGCGCCAGATAGGTCCATTTGGCGGTCAGCGTGCATTGCGAGCGGGCCAGCGAACCTGTCGCTTGCCAGGTCAGGAAATCGGTGAGATCGAATAAATAGCCGGCTTCATTCCAGGTCTCCGGCAAATTGCGCTTCAGCCACATCAGCTTCGGTGTCGCCATTTCCGGCGACATGACGCCACCGACGTAATTCAGCACGGCATGGCCGCTTGCCGTGCATTCGTCGGCCTCCGCGATGGCGCGGTGGTCGAGCCAGACGATGGTGTCCCAGCGCTTGTCGCCCGTGGTCGAGACGCTGAGCTGGCCGCCTTGCCGGTCGCGCACCACCAGCGAACAGGTGGCATCGAAGGAGATGCCGACGACCTCCTCGGCAGCTATGCCGGCCTTTTCGCGGGCAGCGCGCACGGCGGCGCAGACGGCCGACCAGATATCGCGCGAATCATGTTCGGCGTGATCGGGCTTCGGCTGGTTCATGGCGATCGGCCGCTCGGCGCGGCCGAGCAAGGTGCCGTTGGTGTCGAGAATGCCCGCGCGAGCGCTCCCGGTGCCGACATCGACCGCGCAAACGAACTGTTTCGTCAAGATGCTCTGTCTCTCGCTCCCAGGCCTGCAATCAGATCGGGCAATTGCAGCATGTCAGCGAATATAAAGTCCGGTTCACTCGACGCAAGCCGCGCTTTCAAGGTCGGGTTGCCGGCATGCGAGCCGCCGGTGAAGGCAAACACGCGCATCCCCGCCGCCCGCGCGGCAATGATGCCGGCCGGGCTGTCCTCGATGACGAGGCATTTGCGTGGATGGGCCCGCATGCTGGCGGCAGCATGCAGGAACAGGTCCGGCGCGGGCTTTCCCTTGGCCACCATGGTGGCACTGAACAGGTGCGGTTCCATCAGCCCAAGCAATCCGGTGACGTCGAGCGCGTAGCGGATGCGGTCGAGCGTGCCCGAGGACGCGACACAGAACGGCAGCCCAAGCTTCGGCAGCATCTTCTTGACGCCGGCGATCGGCTTCAGCTCCTCGCGGAATTTGCGCATCAATTCGACGCGCATCTCGGTCAGGTGCAGGTCGGTGATATCGAGCCCGAAGTCGCGGCCGAGGATCTCGCGCACGCTTTTCATGCTCCTGCCAAGGAAATGCTCGTAGGCGGCATCCTCACTGACGCTGCCGCCGGCAAGCCTGACCATGCCGAGCAGCGCCGAGACGGAGAGCGCCTCGCTGTCGACCAGCACGCCATCGCAGTCGAAAATGACCAGTTCAGGCGTCATGGCCGAGAATGGCTCTCAGAGCTTGCCGGCGAGGTAGCGCGTCAGCGTGGCGCGCGCGCCATTCGCCCACAGCACGTTGAGCGCATGGGCAAAGGCCTCGACGAACGCCGTTGCGCGGCCGACATCGCCATAGATGTCCTCCATGGCGAGCCAGGCGGCGGGAGCGTCCTTTGCTGCCTTTGCCGTCGCCTGTAGCCGGTCCCAACTCGGGTCGTTGGGCTCGATGACGGCGCCGCTGTCCGTCGTGCCGAAGCAGTAGCGGCACCACAATGCCGATTCCAGGGCCAGGCCGGCGACGCTTTTCCCAGCCTTCAGCCGGTCGGCGATGGTCGGGATGATGAACTTCGGCTGGCGATTGGAGCCGTCGAGGCAGAGCCGGCGCACCGTGTCGCCGATCTTCGGGTTGGAGAAGCGGCTCTCGATGAGCTGGTAATAGTCTTCCAGAACCGTGTCCGGCACCGGCGGCACCGTCGGGATGATTTCGTCCCGTTCGAGCTTGGCCAGAAAACCGCTCACCAGCGGCTCCTGCATCGCCTCATGCACGAAATGGATGTCCATCAGGCCGGCCGGATAGGCGATCGCTGCATGGCCGCCATTGAGGATGCGGATTTTCATCAGTTCATAAGGCGCAACGTCTTTGACGAACTGCACGCCGACCTTTTCCAGCGGCGGCCGGCCATCGGTGAAATGGTCCTCCAGCACCCACTGCCGGAACGGCTCGCAGAACACCGGCCAGTTGTCCTCGAGGCCGAAATCCTTGGCCAGGATGCCGCGCTCGCGGTCGGTGGTGGCCGGCGTGATGCGATCGACCATGCCGTTCGGAAAGGCGACATGCTCGCTGACCCAGTTCGCCAGATCCTCGTCGATCAAACGGGCCAGGCCGATGACGCCATCCGAGGTGACATGGCCATTGTGGGGAATGTTGTCGCACGACATCACGGTGAACGGCACGGTGCCTTCATCGCGGCGGCGCATCAGCCCGGCAAGGATGATGCCGAACACCGTCTTCGGCGTGGCGCCGGCCTGCGCGTCGGCGACGATGTCGGGATGGGTCGGGTTGAACACGCCGGAGGCCGGGTCGATGAAATAGCCACCTTCGGTGATGGTCAGCGAAACGATCTTGATCGCCGGGTCGGCAAGCCGTTCGATCACACCGGCCGCATCGCCAGGCATCAGGAAGTCGATCATCGCGCCGGTGACGCGTGCGCTCATATGGCCGCTATCCTGCTCGACCACCGTGGTGAGCCAGTCCTGCTCTTCCAGTTTGCCGCGACCGATCTTTTCGCCGTCGAACACGCCGGCACCGATCAGCGCCCAGTCATGGCCGATGCCCGCATTGAACAGATCGTCGAGATAGACGGCCTGATGCGAGCGGTGGAAATTGCCGACGCCGAAATGCACGATGCCGGCCTTCAGCGTCGCGCGGTCATACTTCGGACCTGCGACGTTGGCGGGCAGCTTGGAGAGGTTAGAGGACGAGAGTTTCACGGTCATCTGTTTTACCCTTTGGCCGGGTTTCGGCCTTCGTTACGCTCCTCTCCCCGTCGGGGAGAGGATAAGGGGTGGCACTTGCTACGCGCCCGCTGAAGTCGGCCTCTGCTCCCCGCGGAGGGACGAGGAGCAGAGGCCGTCCCCCGCCCTCAACTCATCCACTGGCCGCCATCGACATTGTAGGTCTGGGCGACGATGTATTCGGCGTCGCTGCTGGCGAGAAACACAGCCATGCCGGTGAGGTCCTGTGCCGTGCCCATGCGGCCATACGGCACCGCCTCGCCGACCAGCTTCTTCTTCTCGCCCCTCGGCCGGTTCTCATATTTGGCGAACAGCGAATCGACATGATCCCAGTGCTCGCCGTCGACGACGCCAGGGGCAATCGCGTTGACGTTGATGCGGTGCTTGATCAGGTCGAGCCCCGCCGACTGGGTCAGCGAGATGACGGCGGCCTTGGTGGCGCAATAGACGCCGACCAGCGCCTCGCCGCGCCGTCCGGCCTGGCTCGCCATGTTGATGATCCTGCCGCCCTTGCCTCGCGCGATCATCGAGCGGGCGGCTGCCTGCAGCATGAACAGCGTGCCGGCGACATTGACGGAAAACAACTTGTCGTAGCTTGCCCTGGTGATTTCGACGATCGGCGCCAGGTCGAACAGGGCGGCGTTGTTGATCAGGATATCGAGGCCACCGGTCTTCGTCTCGACGGCTTTCACTGCCGCCTCGATCGAGGCGAGGTCGGTGACGTCGAGCTTGACCGCATAGGCCTTGCCGCCAATCTCTGCGGCGGTCTTCTGCGCAGCCTCGAGATTGATGTCGGCGATGGCGACGGTTGCGCCTTCGCCGGCATAGGCTTCGGCGAAGGCTCTGCCGATGCCGCGGGCCGAACCCGTGATCAGCGCGGATTTGCCGGCCAGTCGCATGTTCAGATTGCCTTTCCGTCGGCGCCAAAGCGATGCAGCTTGGCCTTGTCTGGTGTCAGGTAAATGGTGTCGCCGTGATGGACGCCGAGTTCGCCGTCGGCGCGCACGGTCAGCGGACCGACGCCGTCGGCCTGGACGTGCAGGAAGGTGTCGGAGCCGAGATGCTCGGCGACGCCGACGACCGCCTTCCATTCGCCCGCCGTGGTCGAGATCTCCAGGTGTTCGGGACGGATGCCGATGGTCTTGGCGCCGTTTTTGGCAGCCGGCGCGCCCTCGATCAGGTTCATCTTCGGCGAGCCGATAAAGCTGGCGACGAACAGGTTCTTCGGCGTCTTGTAGAGCTCCATCGGCGAGCCGACCTGCTCGATGTTGCCGGCGTTCAGCACGACGATCTTGTCGGCCATGGTCATCGCTTCAACCTGATCGTGGGTAACGTAGATCATGGTGGTCTTGAGCTGATGGTGCAGCTCGCTGATCTCCAGCCGCATGGTGCCGCGCAGTGCCGCATCGAGATTGGACAGCGGTTCGTCGAACAGGAAGGCGGTCGGCTGACGCACGATGGCGCGGCCGATCGCGACGCGCTGGCGCTGGCCGCCTGAAAGCTGGCCGGGCCGGCGTTCGAGATAGTTGGTCAGGTTGAGCACGCGCGCCGCGTCTCCCACCTTCTTGTCGATGGTCGCCTTGTCCTCACCGGCCATCTTCAGCGGGAAGCCGATGTTCTTGGCCACCGTCATGTGCGGATAGAGCGCGTAAGACTGGAACACCATGGCGAGCTTGCGCTTGGCCGGTGCCTCGCCGGTGACGTCGCGGCCGTCGATGTTGATGGAGCCGCCGCTGGTGTCCTCGAGCCCGGCGATCAGGCGCAGCAGCGTTGACTTGCCGCAACCCGACGGGCCGACAAAGACGACGAACTCGCCATTCTCGATCACCAGGTCGAGACCGGGGATGATGGACGTCGCTCCGAAGGATTTCGAGACGTTCTTGAGCGTGATGTTTCCCATGGTTTCCTCCCCGAGGGGTTATTTCTGCCGATTGCTTCGGGCAATTCCGTTATTTCACCGCACCAAATGTCAGGCCGCGCACCAGCTGCTTCTGGCTGAACCAGCCCATGATCAGGATCGGCGCGATGGCCAGCGTCGAGGCGGCCGAAAGCTTGGCCCAGAACAGGCCTTGCGGGCTTGAGAACGAGCTGATGAAGGCGGTCAGGGGTGCGGCTTCCGTCGTCGTCAGCCGGATCGTCCAGAACGCCTCGTTCCAGGCCAGGATGATGTTGAGCAGCATTGTCGAGGCGATGCCCGGCACCGCCATCGGCGTCAGCACATAGACGATCTCGTTCCACAGCGATGCGCCGTCCATGCGCGCCGCTTCCAGGATCTCGCCAGGGATTTCGCGGAAATAGGTGTAGAGCATCCACACCACGATCGGCAGGTTGATCAGCATCAGCATGATCATGAGGCCGATGCGGCTGTCGAGCAGGCCTGTGTCGCGGAAGATCAGGTAGATCGGGAACAGCACCGCGACCGCCGGCATCATCTTGGTGGACAGCATCCACATCAAGATGTCCTTGGTCCGCTTGGTCGGCGAGAAGGCCATCGACCATGCCGCCGGTATGGCGACCAGCAGGGCCAGGATGGTCGAGCCGACCGAGAGCAGCACCGAGTTGAAGAAGAACTTGAAGTAGCCGCTCTGTGCCTGGACCTCGGTATAGCTCTCGAACGTTCCCGACGGGATGATGCTGAAGCCCTGGATGGCTTCCTGCTCCGACTTGAACGAGGTGATGATCGTGTAGAGGATCGGGAAGAAGATCAGCAGGGCGACGATCCAGGCGGCAACCGTCGCGATCGTCTTGTGCCGGGTGGTGACTGAGCGTGCCATCGTAGCCTCCCTTACTTGTCCAGGTTCTTGCCGACGGCGCGCATGGCGAAGAAGGCAACGATGTTAGCGAGAATGACGGCGATCACACCGCCGGCGGATGCCTGGCCGATTTTGAACTCCAGCAACGCCTTCTGGTAGACGAGGAAGGGCAGGTTGGTGGAGGCGTATCCCGGGCCGCCATTGGTGGTGACGAGGATCTCGGCATAGACCGAGAGAAGGAAGATCGTCTGGATCAGGATGACGACCGTGATGGCGCGCGACATGTGCGGCAGCGTCAGATAGATGAAGCGGCTGATGAAGCCGGCGCCGTCCATCTCGGCGGCTTCCTTCTGCTCGCCGTCGAGCGACTGCAGCGCGGTCAGAAGAATGAGCGTCGCGAAGGGCAGCCACTGCCAGGCGACGATGATGATGATCGCCAGCATCGGATGTTGCCCGAACCAGTCGATCGGCTGGGCCCCGAAGAAGCGGGCTATATCGGCGAACACCCCGTATTGCGGGTGCATGATCATGTTCTTCCAGACCAATGCGGCCACCGGCGGCATGACGAAGAACGGCGAGATGACGAGGATGCGCACGATGCCCTGGCCCCACATCGGCTGGTCGATCAGCAGCGCCAGAAGGATACCGCCGATCACCGTGATCAGGAGCACGCTGACCACCAAGGTGAGCGTGTTGAGGATCGACTGCAGGAAGGCCGGGTTGGAATAGAACAGCGCGTAATTCGAGAAGCCGACGAAGCCGTCGCGGATCGGATTGAGCGGGTTGTACTGCTGGAAGGAGAACCAGATGGTGATGACCAGCGGCACGATCATCCAGACGAACAGCAGCACCACGGATGGCGCCATCATGAAACGGGCAAGCGAACGGGTCTGCTGAGTAGCCATGACGGTCACCCTCACTGGTCAGACGGAATTTTCAAAAGGCGTTAAAGGCGGCCGCCCGAACTGGGAACTCGGGCGGCCGTTGCCGGTCAAGGAGGCGACCGGCAGTCGGCACCGGGAGGAGCCTTACTTGATGTATCCGCCCTCGGTCATTGCCGCGGTGGCAGCGTCCTGGGCCTGCTTCAGCGCGTCGTCGACGCTCGACTGGCCGGCAAGCGCCGCCGAGAAGAGCTGGCCGACGGTGGTGCCAAGGCCCTGGAACTCAGGGATGGCGACGAACTGGACGCCGACATAGGGCACCGGCTTGACCGTCGGATGTGTCGGATCGGCGGCATTGATGGAGTCCAGCGTCATCTTGGCGAACGGAGCGGCCTTCTGGTACTCGGCATTGGCGTAGAGCGAGGAGCGCGTGCCCGGAGGAACGTTGGCCCAGCCTTCCTTCGAAGCGACGAGCTCCGCATAGTGCTTGCTGGTCGCCCAGGAGACGAACTTCTCGGCGGCATCCGCTTTCTGCGTGCCGGCGGGGATGGCCAGCGACCAGGCCCACAGCCAGTTGCCGCGCTTGCCCAGGCCATTGTCGGGCGCCAGCGCATAACCGACCTTGTCGGCGACGGTGGAGTTCTTCGGGTCCGAAACGAAGGACGCGGCGACCGTGGCGTCGATCCACATGCCACATTTGCCCTGCTGGAACAGCGCCAGGTTTTCGTTGAAGCCGTTGGAGGAAGCCCCCTCGGGGCCGTCGGCCTTCATCAGGTCGACATAGAACTGCAACGTGTTCTTCCATTCCGGCTGATCGAACTGCGGCTTCCAGTTCTCGTCGAACCAGCGGGCGCCGAAGGAGTTCGACATGGCGGTCAGGAAAGCCATGTTCTCGCCCCAGCCGGCCTTGCCGCGCAGGCACACGCCGTTCACGCCATTGGCGCGGTCGGTCATCTTGTCGGCGGCCTGCTTGATGAAGTCCCAGGTCGGCGCGTCGGGCATCTTCAGCCCGGCCTTGTCCATCAGGTCCTTGCGGTACATGACGAAGGAGCTTTCGCCGTAGAAGGGCGCGGCATAGAGCTTGCCGTCGACCGAAAGGCCGCCAGCAATGGCCGGGATGATGTCCTTGGCGTCGTAGTCGTCGCCGAGCTTGTCGAGCGGCAAAAGCCAGCTCTGCTTGGCCCAGATCGGAACCTCATAGGTGCCGATGGTCATCACGTCGTACTGGCCGCCCTTGGTGGCGATGTCGGTGGTGACGCGCTCGCGCAGCACATTCTCTTCGAGCGTAACCCAGTTGAGCTGGATGTCGGGGTTCGCCTTGGTGAAGTCCTCGGTCAGCTTTTGCATGCGGACCATATCGCCATTGTTGACGGTGGCGATGGTGATGGATTCGGCGTGTGCGGCGAACGCAAGCGTGCTGGCCGACAACAAGCCCAGGGTGAGCGTGCGAAGTTTCATCAAATTCCTCCCTTGAACCAAGATGAGCATTTGCCTTGGCTTTGGGCAATTACTCACTTGGCGTGAATTATGTCAAGTCGGATTCGATGCTGCAGCGCAGCACCCGGGCGACACCGCAGGCCGGGACGAGCGGAAATTGCCAGGACGAAGAGCGTCCCGGCCGGATACAGTGCGGCAACAGCGGATGGATCTGCGAGACCAGGTGCAGCCCGCAAGCTTGCCGGTCAGCAGGCGATCTCGGCCAGCAGCCAGTCGCGGAAGGCACGGATCTTCGGCACGTTGCGGCGCGCTTCGGGGTAGACCAGCCAAAAGGCATGGCCGTCGTCGCCAACCAGATCGAAAGGCTGGATCAGGCGCCCACCGGCAAGTTCCGCCTTGAACAGCGCCCTGGTCAGGATCGCGACGCCATGACCGGCGATCGCCGCGTTGGCCTCATAGGCCTGCGCGCCCATGCTGCTGCCGGGCCGTTTGGCGAGATCGTGCGAGTGCACGCCGGCAGCCTCGAACCATTGCGTCCACCAGATGTCGCCGGGATCGAGGATCGGCAGCCGCAACAGGTCCGCCGGTTCCCTGACGCCGCCGATGCTTGCCGCGAGCTTCGGGCTCAGCATCGGCGTGAAATCGGCATCGAGCAGCTTGTAGGCTTCCAGCCCCGGCCATTTGCCGCCGCCCGACCGGATGGCGAGGTCGACATCCTCGCGGGCGAAATCCGTCAGCCGGCTCGATGTTTCGAGCCGCACGGCAAGGGAGGGATGAGCGATCTGGAATGAGCCCAGATGGTGCGCCAGCCAGTTCGAGGCAAAGGTCAGCACCGTCGTGACGCACAGCAATCCGTCGGCGCCGCCACGCGCCGCCGCATAGGCCTGGCCGAGAATGGCGAAGGCCTCGCTGACCGCTGGCGCAAGGCGCTGTCCAGCCTCGGTGAGTGCGATCTGGCGCGGCCGGCGCAGGAACAGCGGCGCGCCGACCCGTTCCTCCAGCACCTTGATCTGATAGCTGACCGCCGCTTGCGTCATGGCAAGTTCCTCGGCCGCCTTGGTGAAGGAAAGATGCCGCGCCACCGCTTCGAACACCCGGATCGCCTGCAGCGGCGGAAGCTGTGAAACCTGCCGAGAGCTGAGGTCCGGCATAAAGCCTCCTTATGGGTCCTTATCGACGTTCGATTGGCAAAGGCCGCCGTCAAGACCGACATTTCCAGTCAACCCGTCATTCGGGTTCAGGATAGCGAAGGTTGACGATCATGACCATGGCGCAGCAAAAATGCACTTCCGCACCCGATCATCGCTGGTTTTCGTGGCTGACGGATGGATTCGGCTGGTTCGCAGCCAAAAAACGGGCACATCTCGACATCAGGGACCTGTCGCCGCATCTGCAGCGCGATCTCGGTTTTCTCGATGGCAACGACCATTTCGGGCGGCACAGCTAGCGCGGTTGGTTTTATCGCAAATCAGTTGTGCTTCCGGTCAGATGCTGGCGAGCAGCGCGGCGGCGGTCCGTTCATCGGTGATGAGGCCGTTGATCAGCCGCCGGTTCGCGGCCGCCAGAATGCCCGGCAGCTTTCGTTCTCCCATCGCCAGTGCGATGACCAGCGATTTCTCGCGTGACGGCAGCGACGCCGACGACACCCGGTCGTTGGTGATGCCCTCGATCATGCGGCCTTCCCTATCGAACACCCAGCCGACGATCTCGGCGATGCCCCCGGCCTTCTGCAGCGCCTTCAATTCGCTCTCCGAAATGAAGCCGTCCTCGTAGAGCGGCGCCTTGGGGCCGAGGTCGCCGATGCCGATGAAGGTGACGTCAGCCTCGGCGGCAAGCGCAAGCGTCGGCTGGATCATCGGCTGGTTGAGCAGCATCTCGCGCTCCTCCGGCGACGAGGCGATGACCGGCAGCGGCATCGGAAACGAACGCGCCTTGACCCTGTCGGCCATGGTGAAGATGACGTTGTAGAAAGCGGCCGAGCCGTCCGGCGAGATGTTGCCGGTCAACGACACCACCTTGTGCTGCGGGCATTCCATCGGCGGCAGCTGCTCGATCGCCGCCTTCAGCGTGCGCCCGGTGCCGATCGCCATGACGATCGGGGTCGGTGAACGCAACCGTCGCTCGATCTCGGCGGCAGCCGCCTCGGCGATGCCGATCGTGGTCGAGGACGAGTTGGGGTCGCTCGGCACCACTTCGACCAGATCGAGCGCAAAGCGCGATCTCAGCCGTGCCGCCAGATCGAGGCAGTTGGCGATCGGATGGTCGACGCGAACCTTGATCAAGCCCTCCGACACCGCCAGCGATACCAGCCGCTGCGCCGTTTGCCGCGAGATGCCAAGCGTCGAAGCGATCTGGTCCTGTGTGTTGCCGGCAACATAATAAAGCCAGCCGGCGCGTGCCGCATCGTCCAGCCTGTTGCTGCCACCATCCTGCCGGCTATTCAAAGTCCTGCCTCCCGAGACCGCCGGTCATAAGAGCGGCCCATGCCCACTTTCGCAGGGAACGGCCTGCTGCGCAATTGTCAAATCTCGGGGGCAATTGCTTGCTGTCCCTCGGCGTAGGCACGGCCCAGTTTTTCGTCTCCCACGATGTCTGTCTCGCCAAAGAGACTTGGCTGCGGTCCCGGCAGGCGGCACGTTCTTGCGCTCCGAAGGTTTATCTCCCGGCTCAAACCCTTTAAGGGATGGCAAAAAGGAGCCTCGCATGACGCCGAAAGCGGTTTTCTGGGACATGGACGGCACGCTGGTCGACAGCGAACCGCTGCACGAAGCTGCCCTGGTGGCGGCGATGCGCAATGTCGGCCTTGTCCCGCCGGACGATCTGCATGAGCGCGTGCTCGGCGTCGCCGCCTGGCCGGTCTACGAGATGATGCGCGACGAGTTCGGCCTGGACCTGCCTTTCGACGACTGGATCTTGCGCAAATACGAACACTACCTGCCGCTGGTGGAGAGCTTGAAGCCGCGCCCCGGCGCGATCGAGATCTTCAACGAGCTGCGTACAAGAGGCATCCAGCAGGCCGTGGTCTCGAATTCGGACCGGATGATCGTCGACGCCAATCTGAGCATGGTCGGCCTGATCTACCCCGGCATGAAGACGATCAGCCGCAACGACGTGCGCGAAGGCAAGCCGCATGCCGAGCCATTCCTGCGCGCCGCGTATCTGGCCGATGTCGACCCCGCGCAGGCGGTGGCGATCGACGATAGCTGGCCGGGTGCCATGGCGGGACTGGCGGCGGGAATGAAGACGATCTTCTGGCCGGAAAAGCCGATGGAAGGCCCGCCCGGCGCCATCGTCATCAACAGCGCCGAGGAATTGGGGAAAGAGCTGGGGCTCTGAGGAAAACCGCCTCCCCGCATAGTGACGGGGAGAAGGGTCCTCAGCTCCGATAAACCGGTTCCTGCTCGTCGAGGATCGCCTTCAACTCGCTGAGATGGCGTTCGGCCTGGCCGGGGTAATCGTCCATCTCGCTCGCCGCCTTTTCGGCGATCGCGTCAGAAAGCGTGCGCAGCGGGCGGCCGGTCCACAGCGCCTTGATGTATGTCTCGGCGGCGCGTTCGAAATAGAACATGCGGTTGAAGGCATCGGCGACCGTGTCGCCGATGACCAGCACGCCGTGATTGCCCATCACCATCACCTTGACCTTGGGATCGACGAGAAGCTGCGAGCAGCGCTCGCCCTCCTCCTCGAAGGCCAGCCCGCCATAGTGCGCGTCGACGACATGGCGGTTGAAGAACATCGCCGAATTCTGGTCGATCGGCGGCAATGTCGAGTCAGCGAGCGATGCCAGCACCGTGGCGTGGATCGAGTGCACATGCATGACGCAGCGCGCGTGACGCACATTGCGATGGATGGCGCCATGCAGCCCCCACGCCGTCGGGTCGGGCGCATTGGGGCCGGAGAGCGTTTCCGGATCGTTGGCATCGATCATCAGAAGGTCGCTCGCCTTGATACGCGAGAAATGCACCTGGTTGGGGTTCATGAGGAATTGTGTGCCCTCATCATTGACGGCCAGCGAGAAATGATTGGCCACCGCCTCGTGCATGTTGAGCCGCGCCGTCCAGCGGAAGGCGCAGGCGAGATCGACGCGCTCCTCATAGTAGGGCAGGTTGGTCAGCGTTTCCTTTTGCAGACGGGCAAGGCTCATCGAAAAATCCTCCGGTTTCGGCAAGAATGCCGTGGCCAGCCCATTCCCGCAACCGGTTTTGGTTGGTGCAGGGATGCTCACGCCGCCGTGCTGGCAGCGGCAGCGCCGGCTCGCAGGCCGCCATGCTCGATGATGAAATCGATCACCTCCTGCAGTCCCTTGCCGCGCGACAGGTCGGTGAAGCCGAACGGCCGCTTGCCGCGCATGCGGCCGGCGTCGCTCTCCATCACGTCGAGGTTGACGTTCACGTAAGGAGCCAGATCGCTCTTGTTGATGACCAGGAAATCGGAGCGGGTGATCGCTGGCCCGCCCTTGCGCGGAATCTCCTCGCCCTGGCAGACCGAGATGACATAGAGCGTCAGGTCGGCGAGATCCGGCGAGAAGGTGGCGGCAAGGTTGTCGCCGCCGGATTCGATGAAGACGATGTCGAGGTCCGGGAATTTCCTGTTCATCTGCGCGATCGCCTGCAGATTGATCGAGGCATCCTCGCGGATCGCGGTATGCGGGCAGCCGCCGGTCTCGACACCCATGATGCGGTCCTCGGGCAGCGCCTGCAGCCGCGCCAGCATCATGGCGTCTTCCTTGGTGTAGATGTCGTTGGTGACGACGGCGATGGAAAACTCGTCGCGCAGCGCCTTGCACAGTTTTTCGGTCAGCGTCGTCTTGCCCGAACCGACCGGGCCGCCAATGCCGACGCGCAGCGGACCATTTGTCTGTGTCATACGGGAAACTCCGTGATGGCGAGGATGGCAAAGCCGAGCCCGATCAACAGGCACAGCGGCGAATAATAGCGGACATCGAGCCGCGCGAAAGGCTGTTCAGGCGTCAGCCGCCGCCACCATGGCGTGAAGCCGGCTATGCCGCGCCCCAGGAACACCAGACCGATGAGCAGCGACGTGGCGGCGAGACCCTCCTTGGGGAAGGGTGAAGCGAAGACTCCCATGAGCGCCAGCGGCCATAGTGTCGCCAGGCACAAGCACGCGGCAACGGCGGAACTGGCAAACGGCGTCGGCATCTCATCGACGCCGCGAAAGCCGACCACGGCGCGAGCGCAGGAGGCTGCGTCCTGGCCCGGCCAGATGCCGCCAAGGCCCCAATAGACATGCAGAACGGTGATCAGCAGCAGGACAAAGGATAGCGAGAAGGCGAGAAAAATCATGAGCGGAACAGTCGCGAATATTGGGTTTCATGCTTCATCGCCATGACATCGGAGACGAAGGCGCAGCCACCGAGATCGTCGAGTGTCGAGCGCGCGGCGCGGCTTGCGGTCGCCAGGGCCAGCGGCTCGAAGCCGGCTAACAACGTGGTCGCGCCGCTCTGGCCGACGATGCCAAGCCGGATCGCTGCCTGCACAAGGTTGGAGAAGAAGGTTTGCAGGAAGGCTGACAGCGCATCCTGAAGCGCGATGCCGTTGCCACCCGCAATGGCGCCGACGGCGACGCAATAGGCGCATTCGGCCGGCAGGCGCTCCAGCACCGGATTAGGCCAGGCGGCCGCCGCTTTGAGGAAGGCTCCACCCTGGAGCATGGTCTCGGTATGGCGTTCGCGCGAGCCGGCCAGGGCTTCGGCGAGTGCCGCCACTTCATCGAGATCACCGGTGCCGCATGCTCGGCGCCAGCTCTCGGCGAACAGCACGGCGTCGTTCCAGCCCGAGCCCATCTCGACCAGCGTCTCCAGCCAGCCGGCGAGGCTTCCGGCATCGGCAACCAACCCGTCATGCACCGCCCGCTCGAGACCATGGCTGTAGGAAAAGCCGCCGACCGGAAAGGCAGGCGACAGCCACGCCATCAGCCGCAGCAGGGCGATGTTCGAAGGCTGGTCAGTCATGATCGTGGTGATGGCCGGCATGACTGTGCGAATGGGAATGCGCTTCGCCATGAGAATGGCTGTGCGCTTCGGCGTGCGCATGCGCATGGCCGTGATCGTGGCTTTGCCCAGCATGGCCGGAATAGGCGCCGCGCACCGGCTTGAACGGTTCGGAAACGTCGGTCACGGTGGCGCCCAGCCCCTCCAGCATCGCCTTGATGACATGGTCGCGCAGGATGAGGATGCGTCCGGCCTCGATGCCTGCCGCGAGATGGCGGTTGCCGATATGCCAGGCGAGTTCGGCCAGATGCACGCCATCGCGGGCGCGGATGTCGTAGACCTCTTCCGGTGCCGCGATGATCTCGATATGGCCGCCATTCTCCAGCACCAGCCGGTCGCCATCGTTCAAGGCGACGGGTTCGGGCAGGTCGACCAGCACCTTGCTGCCGTCGGCAAGTTCGATGGCCCGGCGGCGCAGATGCCGCTCGTCATGGGCGAGAATGGCCCGGCCGGACGGTAGGGTGGTTCCGGCAGCGCCGGCGGACAGCACCGAGACGACGCGCGGGAATTTGGTGAAGTCGGTGTTGAGGTTGAGTTTCATTTCATGGATTTCCCATTTGCTTGTGCCCGCACACGCGCGATCCAATGGCCTTGTACATGTCGAACCCTGCCTTTCCCCAACAAAGCTAGATCATCGCGTTCGTTCAGACGATGGTGTCGAAGAGCCGCAGGATGAACGATATCTGGTAGATAAGCGCCGCCGTGACAAAGGCGATGTGGAAGCGGCGGTCGCGCACCAGGATCGCGATGATGCAGAGCGCGACGAAGACCGGCGTGCGGAACAGATACTCGCTGCCGAAGCGGGCGAAATGCTCCGGACCCTTCAGCAGCGTGTCGACCACGTCGAGCAGATAGGTCGCCGCCAGCAGGCCGAAGAACCACGCCCGGCGCGAATAGAAGAAATCCTCGTAGCTGGTGTAGTCCAGCATCGAATCGGGAAACAAAAGCGCGCACAGCAGGAACAGCGTGATCGCGTAGAAGATGATGAACAAATATTTGCCGAAGGTCCAGGTCTCGACGGCGTAGAGGCCGAACTCCCACCACCAGAAATGCACCAGCATCAGGAGCACTGAGACGACCCAGGCCAGATGCACGGTATAGAGCTTGTACTGGCCGGGATGCTGGACGATGCGCGCCACCCCCGACAGCAGGCGGGCGACACCAAGCCCGATCACCATGCCCATGACGATGCGGATGTGCGGGAAGATGTCGTGGGCGGAAGCGATTTCGGTGGTCATGCTCGATCACAATGCAGCTGTTGGTTGGCCGCATAGTGCTGCCTTCCACCAAGGGCTGCAACGGATAATGCTCGCCCGGTGGAAGCGCCGCTTCAAAACAGAAAATACCGTTGCGCCATCGGCAGCACCGTCGCCGGCTCGCAGGTCAGCAACTCGCCGTCGGCGCGCACCTCGTAGGTTTCCGGATCGACCTCGACATGCGGCGTTGCGTCGTTGAGCACCATCGAATGCTTGCCGATGCCGCCGCGGGTGTTTTCGACGGCGACGAACTGCTTGTCGACACCGAGCCTGCCATGCAGTCCCGACTCGAGCGCTGCTTTCGAAACGAACGTCACCGACGAGTTGGTCCTGGCCTTGCCATAGGCGCCGAACATCGGCCGGTAATGCATCGGCTGCGGCGTCGGGATCGAGGCGTTGGGGTCGCCCATCGGGGCGGCGGCGATCATGCCGCCGATCAGCACCATGTCCGGCTTGACGCCGAAGAAGGCCGGGTTCCACAGCACCAGGTCGGCGCGTTTGCCGACCGCGATCGAGCCGATGTCTTTCGACAGCCCATGCGCGATGGCCGGGTTGAT
Source organism: Mesorhizobium sp. M7A.F.Ca.US.007.01.2.1 (assembly GCF_003998165.1). NCBI lineage: Bacteria > Pseudomonadati > Pseudomonadota > Alphaproteobacteria > Hyphomicrobiales > Phyllobacteriaceae > Mesorhizobium > Mesorhizobium sp. M7A.F.Ca.US.007.01.2.1. The sequence continues at coordinate 36,934 of NZ_RZQP01000008.1, forward strand.
CGTGTATTTGGCGATGTAGCGGCGGACGCGGAAATTGTCGTTGTTGCCGGTCTCCTGCGGCAGCGAGCCGCGCTGGCGTTTCATCTTGTCGGCGGTTTGCCAGGTGCGGATCGCGACTTCGCCGACGCGGCCCATGGCCTGCGAATCCGACGAGATGATCGAGAAGGCGCCGATGTCGTGCAAAATGTCTTCCGCCGCGATGGTCTCCTTGCGGATGCGGCTTTCGGCAAAGGCGATGTCTTCGGGGATCGACGGCGACAGATGATGGCAGACCATCAGCATGTCGAGATGCTCGGCCAGCGTGTTGACCGTGTAGGGCCGCGTCGGATTGGTCGAAGACGGAATGACGTTGGGCAGGCCGCAGACCTTGATGATGTCGGGCGCGTGGCCGCCGCCGGCGCCCTCGGTGTGGAAGGCGTGAATGGTGCGGCCCTTGATGGCGGCGACCGTGTTCTCGACAAAGCCGGATTCGTTCAGCGTGTCGGTGTGGATCATCACCTGCACGTCGTAATCGTCGGCGACCGACAGGCAGCAATCGATGGCCGCCGGCGTCGTGCCCCAGTCCTCGTGCAGCTTCAGCGAGCAGGCGCCGCCCAGCACCATTTCCTCGAGCGCGGCGGGCAGCGAGGCATTGCCCTTGCCCGACAGGCCGATGTTCATCGGAAAGGCGTCGAAGGACTGGATCATGCGGGCCATGTGCCATGGCCCCGGCGTGCAGGTGGTGGCCAGCGTGCCGTGCGCCGGACCGGTGCCGCCGCCGAGCATGGTGGTGATGCCTGACATCAGCGCCTCCTCGATCTGCTGCGGGCAGATGAAGTGGATATGCGCGTCGAAGCCGCCTGATGTCAGGATCTTGCCTTCGCCGGCGATGATCTCGGTGCCGGGACCGATGATGATGGTAACGCCATCCTGCGTATCCGGATTGCCGGCCTTGCCGATGGCCGCGATGCGGCCGTCCCTGAGGCCGATGTCGGCCTTGAAGATGCCTGCACTGGCATCGATCACCAGCGCGTTGGTGATCACGGTATCGACGGCGCCTTGCGCTCTGGAAACCTGGCTCTGGCCCATGCCGTCGCGGATCACCTTGCCGCCGCCGAATTTCACCTCTTCGCCATGGATGGTGAGATCCTTCTCGACCTCGATGAACAGTTCGGTGTCGGCAAGCCGTACTCTGTCGCCGACCGTCGGGCCGTACATCTGCGCGTAGGCGGCGCGGGTAATTCTGGCCATCAGCGATTGCTCCCGAAATGCGGTTTGCCGAAATGCGGTTGGATTGAAGCGCGGCTGCACATTGCTGCCATCCTATGGTCACGCAATGACCTGCTGGGCGACACCTTCTGATCCCATTTGGCGGTTGAGGTTAGGGGGTCACCCCAGACCGACCGTTTGCCAATCGATGGAAAGGAAAATCCATGCGCAAAACGATAGTTCTTGCCGCCGCCGCCAGCCTGATGCTGGCGGGCGCCGCCAGTGCCCAGCAGCAACCCGCGCCACAGCCCGCTCCGGCGCCGGCAACGCCTGCTCCAGCCACGCCCCAGGCTCAGCCGGCCGTTCCGACGATCCAGAGCGTCAACATCGTCGACATCACGGAGCTGCCAAAGGACACCCAGACGCAGGTCAACCAGGTGATCGCCCAGCGCGGCGATGACGGCTTGAAGAAACTGCGCAGCTCGATCGACGCCACACCCAAGGTCAAGTCGGCGCTCGAGGCCAAGGGAATGACCTCGGCGCAGGTGGTCGCAGCCAGTATGGAACCCAATGGCGCACTGACCCTGATCACCAAGAAGGCGAGCTGACGCCACGGCATGGCGGGCCGGCATCCGGCCGGCCGGCCGCATCGGGAAAGGAACCTTCGCCGGGCCGGATTCGTTTTGTTCTTTTCGCACTAACCCGCGCCCCGAAACGATTTCTCTCAGGAGCGAGCGATGGCGATCACTTCTTTCTCGACCAGAATGCAGGCAGTCGCCGCCATGACGTTCCTGGCGGCGGCTGGTCCTGCTGCCGGACTGCAGGCGCAAGGACTGGAAAGCACGGAGACCGTCAATCGCATCGTCGGCTCGCAGGTCAAACAGGAAGAGGCCAAGGCCAACACTGAGGCCGGCAACGTCAACACGGCGATCGACCGCACGCGTGAAAACATCGGCACGGTGCGCAAGACCTCCAAGCTCGACAAGGTCGACATCGTGTTCCTCACCGACGCCGCGCGCAGCGAAGGCGGCCCGCCGCCGGAGATCGAGACCAAGGTCAAGCAGCATCAGGACGACATTACGGAGCTGCGCAAGGAGATCGAGGCCAACGCGCTGCTGTTCAACGCCATCGAATCGCGGCGCGTGCAGGCGCAGGATGTCCTCGCCGTCGAATTCGACAATCCCGGAAAGATCGTCATCTACGCCGCGGCCAAGCCATCGAACTGAGCTGAGCGCGCCGGAAGATTTCACAGCTTGCCCATCACCTTCTGCTGAAATCCGTAGACCTCGCGCTTGCCGCCGAGCGGCACCAGCGTGACGTCGCGCTCCTGGCCCGGCTCGAAGCGCATGGCCGTGCCCGCGGCAATGTCGAGGCGCATGCCACGCGCCCGTTCGCGGTCGAATTTCAGCCCCTCATTGGTTTCGAAGAAATGGTAGTGGCTGCCGACCTGGATCGGCCGGTCGCCGCTGTTGGCGATTTTCAGGGTGACGGTCTGCAGGCCCTTGTTGAGCTCGATGTCGCCGCCCACCGTGATGATTTCACCGGGGATCATGGTCACCCTCACACGATGCCGAAGGCGAGACCGATGCCGATCGCCGCGCAGGCGGCACCGGCAGCGCGGGCCAGGCCACGAAACCGGATGCCGAGACCGAGACCGGCGGCGATGCCGGTGGCATGCAGCAACAGCGTGGCGATGGCAAAGCCGGCCATGTATTCAAGCCCGCCGGCATTCTCCGGCACCTCGGTGCCATGCGCGTGGCCGTGGAAAAGTGCGAACAGGCCGATGATGGCGACGCCGGCCGAGACCGGCAGATCGATCGCCAGCGCCACCAGCAGTCCGAGTGTCACGACCGATGCCAGTATGCCCGGTTCGACGAAGGGCAGCGGCATATGCAGCACGCCCAGCGCGCCGCCGACCAGCATGACGCCGACAAAGGCAGCGGGCCAGGCAAGAATCGCCTTGCCGCCCTTGAGCGCCGCCCACAGCCCGACCGCGATCATCACCGTCATGTGATCGAGGCCGGAGAGCGGGTGCATGAAGCCGGCCGTGAAGGAGGAGGTGGTACCCAGGCCGACATGGGCATAGGCCGGCAGGGCGGCGGCCAGCAGCAGGATCGCCGACAGGCAGAGGCGTTTGGCGGATATCATTCTGTTTGCCTTTCGTTTTGCTCGGTCTGGTGTTCACGCCGCCTTGCGGGGGCCGCAGCCTTCGGCCTTGAGAACGCGTTTGCTCGACGCCGGATATTTCTTCAGCATCGCTGCCGGGCGGATCGGCCGCGCCGAAAAACCACCGCCGCAATTGGGGCAGATGCCGCCCAACACCTGTTCCACGCATCCGGCGCAAAAGGTGCACTCGAAGGTGCAGATCAGCGCATCCGTCGCCTCGGGCGGTAGGTCCTTGTCGCAGCATTCGCAGTTGGGACGCAGCTCCAGCATCCTGTCCTCCTCAACGGATCGGTTCGTGCACGGTCACCAGCTTGGTGCCGTCGGGAAACGTCGCCTCGACCTGCACGTCATGGATCATCTCGGCGATGCCTTCCATGACTTGCGCGCGGCTGACGACATGAGCGCCGGCTTCCATCAGTTCGGCGACCGGACGGCCGTCGCGGGCGCCTTCGACGACGAAATCGGTGATCAGCGCAATCGCTTCCGGATGGTTGAGCTTGACGCCGCGTTCGAGCCGCTTGCGCGCCACCATCGCCGCCATGGCGATCAGCAGCTTGTCCTTTTCCCTCGGCGTCAGGTTCATGCGTTTCCCTGGATTGGTAGAGGCAGGCCTATAGTGACCATAATTTGGGCAACCCCGCCCTTCCGTTGAGCAATTCGACGAGTGGAACCAGCCGCTGGCGCAGTCGGGAGCCATCCCCGGCGTAGAGCCTCGCAAGAAGCTTGCCAGATTTCTTCACGCACCAGGCGCTGGCGCTGCCCTGGTCGCCGACGATCTCCAGAACCGGATCGAGCAGGGCTTCGGCGCGCGGCGACACCAGAAGCAATGTCGCCACCGCGATCGCGCCGCCGGCAACCGCCGGGCGATCGAGCGTTGCGGCGATATCGGGCCCGATGCGGAAATCCTCGGCATGAACGAGGGCGCCATCCTGACGCACACGCCAGCGGTCATGGAAGTTGCCCTGCGTGGCGCGTTCGCCCATCGCCAGGCGGCCGAAGACGGCGGCTTCCAGCACCAGCGCCTCGGCGCCGACGGCAAGCTCGACGTTGAGCGTACGGGCAAAGGCCGCCCTGTCGAAGACGATGGTTTCCTGCGGCAGCCAGGCGATGCGGCCGTTTTCCCCGACCGACAAATTGACCCGCACTTCGGCATGGTCGGATGACGCCCGGTAGATCTTCTCGCAGGCCTGCGTGGTGATCGATGCCGAAGCGGCCGCGCCGACATCCACGTCCCAGGCGATACGGTCGCCGCCCGTCATTCCGCCGGCGGTGTTGATCAGCACCGCTTCGAGCGGATCGGCCGAGACGGCCGGCATTCTTATCTTGGCGGCGCCGTCCTGATAGAGGCGCCGCAGGCGCGTGCGGCCCTCACTGAGCGCACAGGAAAGCCGCGCCACGCCCGCAACGCGCTGCGTCGAAATCCCGCCATGTTCGCCCATATCCATGCCTGCACGTTAAGCACTCCGGCGGCTTTGTCGATATGGAGTTCGATATAGCTTGTTGCTTGACAACGTTTCGGTTTCTATAGAGGGAACCACCTTGGTACGGTCATGCTGCGCTTGGCGGGGGTATTAAACGACGACGGCGGCTTGATACCAGGAGAAAAAGGGGCGCTGCTCAGTCGGCGTCGGGAAACGCGAGATAGTGGGGAAGGAACCGAATGGCCGACCAGCTGGCAACGGATATCATCGCGAAGATCAAGGCTCATGCCGAGCCGGGCGGCGAAGAAATCACCACCACCACCGAATTGACCTCGCTTGGCATCCATTCGCTCGAGCTGACGGAGATTATCTTCGATCTTGAGGAAGAGTATGGCATCGAGATCGAGATGAACACGGTCGACGCCTGGAGCAATCTGAAGAACGTCGGCGACATGGTCGAAGCTGTGCGCGCGCTGATCGCGAAAAAAGCCTGAACTGAATGCGGCAGCGCGTTGTCATCACCGGCATGGGCGGCATTTGCGGGCTCGGCACCAGCGCGCCCGCGATCTGGAACGAGATGCGCGCCGGCCGCTCGGCCATCGGCCAGATCACAAGTCCCCAACTGCATGATCTGAAGGTCAAGGTCGGCTGCGAAATCAAGACGCTTCCCGATCACGGCATCGACCGCAAGCAGACCGTGTCGATGGACCGCTTCAGCCTGCTGGCGACGATCGCAGCCAGGGAAGCCATGCAGCACGCCGGCCTGGTCTCGAATGAAGCCACCACCTATCGGATGGGCACGGTCGTCGGTGTCGGCGTCTGCGGCTGGGAGGCGATCGAAGAGAGCTATCGCGCCATCCTGGTCGAGGGCAAGAACCGCGCCGGCATCTTCACCGTGCCAAAGGTCATGCCAAGCGCGGCCTCCGGCCATGTCAGCATGAATCTGGGCCTGCGCGGCCCGGTCTTCGGCGTCACCTCGGCCTGTTCGTCGTCCAACCACGCCATCGCCTCGGCTGTCGACCAGATCAGACTTGGCCGCGCCGACGTGATGGTCGCCGGCGGCACCGATGCGCCGCTGGTCTGGGGCATCCTGAAGGGCTGGGAAGCATTGCGCGTGCTGGCGCCCGACACCTGCCGGCCATTTTCGGCCGACCGCCAGGGACTGTCGCTCGGCGAGGGCGCCGGCATGGCGGTCCTGGAGACGTACGAGCACGCCATGGCGCGCGGCGCCACCATCCTTGCCGAGGTCGCCGGCGCCGGCCTCTCCGCCGACGCCTCCGACATTGTCGCGCCGACCGTCGAAGGGCCGACGGCGGCCATGCGCGCCTGCCTCGCCGATGCCGGTTTCAATCCCGAGGATGTCGACTACCTCAATGCCCATGGCACCGGCACCAAGGCCAACGACCAGATCGAGACGGCAGCGATCAAGCGCGTCTTCGGCGACCATGCCTACAAGCTTTCGGTGTCGTCGACCAAGTCGATGCACGCCCATTGCCTCGGCGCATCGGGTGCGCTGGAGATGATCGCCTGCGTGATGGCGATCCGCGAAGGCATCGTGCCGCCGACGGCCAATTTTCGTGAGGCCGATCCCGATTGCGACCTCGACGTCACGCCGAATGTGCCGCGCGAGCGCAAGGTGCGCGCCGCGATCAGCAACGGCTTCGCGTTCGGCGGCACCAATGCCGTGCTGGCCTTCAAGGCTGTCTGATCTAAGGGGCGGGCGGATCTGCCCCGGGCCGGCCATTCCGTTGACTGTCCGTGCTCGATGAAACCCTTCGCCGCCATATTGATCGTGCCGTGCGCCGCGTCTAATCCTTGGCCGACCCGCCAAAACCGCGCCGCTCGGCGCGAATCCTCATCCAGGAGTTTCCATGGCAGACCTGTCCGCCTTTCCGATCGCAACGCGTTGGCCGGCCAAGCATCCGGACCAGCTCCAGCTCTATTCGGCGACAACGCCGAACGGGGTGAAGATATCGATCGCCCTGGAGGAACTCGGCCTTCCTTACGAGCCGCATTGGGTCAACATCGGCCAGAACGAAAGCTGGACACCGGAATTCCTGTCGCTCAATCCCAACGGCAAGATACCGGCGATCATCGATCCCAACGGCCCGGACGGCAAGCCGATCGGCCTGTTCGAATCCGGCGCCATCCTGCTCTACCTTGCTGAAAAGACCGGCCTGCTCATGCCCATTGATGGCGCGCGCCGCTACGAGACCATCCAGTGGGTGTTCTTCCAGATGGCCTCGGTCGGGCCGATGTTCGGCCAGGTCGGCTTCTTCCACAAATTCGCCGGCCGCGAGATCGCCGACAAACGCCCTCTCGAGCGCTATCGCGACGAGTCAAAGCGACTGCTCGGCGTGCTCGACGGCCGGCTGAAAGGGCGCAAGTGGATCATGGGCAATGACTACACCATCGCCGACATCTCGCTGCTCGGTTGGGTGCGCAACCTGATCGGATTCTACGAAGCGCGCGAACTCGTCGGCTTTGACGATTTCGCCCATCTGGGAACATGGCTGGAGCGCGGCCTGGCGCGGCCGGCGGTGCAAAAAGGCCTGACCATCCCGGCCAAGGGATAGAAAAACCAGCCTCCGAAGCGCGGCTATTTCGCCTTCGCTTTAGCTTTCGAACCGCCTTTGCCCATGACGGAAGCAGCGAGCGACGCAGCACCTCGGGCGGCGACCATGACCGCGCCGGCAGCGACGTTGGCCGTGGCCTTGGCCGTGCGCATCGCACTGCCGCCCAAGGAGTCGCTGGAACTCGCGGGCTTCTTCGGCTTTGCGGCTTTTGGCGCGGCTTTCGCTGCGGCCGGCACCACTTTCTTCGGCGCTGCCTTGCCGAAAGCCGGCTTGGCGTCCTTTGAACGGCCTGTCATTGCCGGGCCGGCGCCGGTTTTGGATTGGGTCGCCTTGCCCTTGGCGGGCGCAGGCTTTTTTGCCTTGGTTGCCATTGGACCGAATCCCTCTTTTGGCACAATTGTCGTGTCGGGATAACGGCCTGAAAGTCTTAAGGTTCCCCTTGCACAATCCGTCGAATCAAGCGGAAAGGCCGATCACCAGATCGGCGGCACTGCGCCGCGCGAGCACGCGCTCGATGTTGGGCAGGTCGTTGGAAGCGATCCAGGCGCGCGCATCTTCATCGGAGCGGCCATGCTCGTGCCAGCGCTCCATTAGGCGGCGCTCGAGCTCGTTGCGCGGCACGTCGACGAAGATCGAGAAATCGAACAGCGGCGCCAGCCGCGACCACGGCTCTTCGTCGAGCAGCAGGTAATTGCCTTCGACCAGGATGAACTTGGTTTCTGTGGCGACGATCGAGGCTGCGGCGCGCGACAGTTCCATGTTGCGGTCGAAGACCGGAATGGCGATGTCGGGTTCACCGGCACGGATACGCTTCAGCAAGGCCTCAAAACCGGCAAAGTCGAAGGTTTCCGGCGCGCCCTTGCGCGCGCGCAGACCGCGCCGCTCGAGCACGGCGTCGTCATAGTGGAAGCCGTCCATCGGTACGACCTCCGCTGCACCTTCGGGCAGCAGTTCATGCAGCCTTGCCGACAGCGTCGACTTGCCGGCGCCCGGTGGACCGGCAATGGCGACGATGAAGCGGTTTGCCTTGCCGGCACGCTTGAAGATGGTGGCGGCGAGATGGGCGATTTCGGACATGAGAGCCTCTCTGGCAGAGCTTCAGATCCACCATGTTCCGCATGATGATTTCGGCCACATCTTGGCGACAGTTCACGGAAATTTCAAACCCTGCGGCCGCGCAATCACACCTACGAGGCCAGCGGCTGGCCGATGCGCAGGAAATCGCTGTCGAAGGGAACCTCCCGCGTCGAACCGCCGGCATGCAGCCGCATGCGGCCATCCGCCGTCGTGACGTCCCGCGGCGGCTCGCCGCCCGACAGCGGCAGGACGCCGATGACGTGGCGAAAGGACACGCTTTGGCCTTCGCCCAGCGCAAAAGCGGTCGCCACCCCTTCGCGCTTCAGCCAGTTGTCGCCGATCGAGGCGGCATGGCCGACGGCAGCGCGGCCATCCTCGATGCCGAGCACGCCAAGGTGGCGGCCGCTCCATGGGGCGTAGTCGCGCCCGCCATTGCTGAACCACAGCATGGTGATTGGCAGTTCGGCCGGGTTCTTCAGCACCAGCACCAGATCGTCCTCGGCCTGTCGTGCAAGCGCGGTCCATCCGGGCCCGCCATGGTCGGCTTCGACCAGCGTGATGAAATCCTCGCGGCGGTCATCCATGCGGTATTCCGTCAGGTCGAGCGTGCCGCCGCCGGCGGCGGGAAAATGGCCGAGATCGGTGGAGCGAGCCGGATAGGCGAGCATGAAGCGGCCGCGTGCGGGATCGGGCTCCAGCGGATCGTCCAGCGTCGCGGCAAAACGCTTGGGCGAAAAGGCCAGCCTGCCGCCGCCGGTCATGGCCGTCATCGGGTGATGGGCGACCGAGATCGCACCATGACCGCCGGAAAATACATGCTCCTGGTAGAGGAAGGGATGGCCGTCGCGCAGCGTCAGGATCTTGTCGACCGAAGCGCCCATCACCTCGTGCCGCAGGCGGTAGACGGCGCGCCAGCCATCGTCGGTCGCGACACTTTCGACGACATCCCAGGCGCTGTTGGCCGGGCAGCCATGCAGCGGCGCTTCCTCGACATCGCTGCGCGAAAACGGCGCGCAGAGAAAATCGCCGGACAGCCGAACCGTGCCTTCCGGCAGGTCTTTCGGCAGCGTCTCGTTCGCATCGACCCAGGGCGCGCGATGCAGCGGCTTCAGCTGCCGCCCGCCAGCCTCGACGACCATGTCGGCGATGTGGCCGACCGTGAGGTCGAGCGAAACCGAAATGCCTCTGGCCTTGATGGTGTGGATGGTCATTTGCGCTGTCACCGATTCTGAAGGCACAAACAGAACCCGTTCGGCGGCGGTTGCGCAAGCACTGCGACAGGGCATTTTTGCATCGCGCACCTTCACCTTCCCCACAAGGGGAGGGTGAGCTACTGTCGCTTGTATTCTCGCACCGGCGACTTGGTGTCGTCGGTGTAGGTGACCTGCACCGACATCGATTTCACGCTGTCGGCGACCTTGAAATAGGGCTGGTAGTCGTAGGGGATGGCGTAGGGGTCCTTCTTGTCGCAAGGCGGCATCTTGATCTCCTTGTCGAGTGCCGCGCCGTTCAGGCTGTAATGCACCTGTTTGATGGCGCAGCGGTAGGACAGCATCTGGGTGAAATAGACCAGGCCGTGGTTGCCGCTGGCATCGAAGGCGATCCACGAGGTCCAGAACTGGTCGAGGATCTGCTTGTTGCCTTGCTGAAGCGCTGTCTCGGGGTCGAAGCGGATGTCGAACGGGCCGGTCTCGCGGCCCCTGATGTCGAGATATTTGATCGCAATGATTCCCGCCACCGTGCTGTCGGGCATCTCGAAGCTCGGATTGGCCATCGGCTTGCCGGTCGTCTGGTCGTTCATGGCCAGGAAACCGGTGTCGGTGAACGGACCGCTGTCGCCCATGCGCCAGGAGATGGCGGTCGCCGGCTCGGGCAGCGAGATGGTCATCGACCAGCCCTGGTTGGAGCGCATCGGCGTCAGCGAAGGCACGAAGCGGGCGGGGTCGAGCACGTCGCCAAGCGCCGCCAGCCGGCTGCGGCTGCGGTCCAGCCAGTCGGCCAACTGCGTCTGGTCGACGAAATATTTGAGCAACCCGCCATCCTTTTCGTAGGACGTGAACTTGGTCAGCGCCTTGGCCTCGTTGCGCTTGTCGGCCAGCGTCTGGGCGCCGAGGCGGTCTTCGGAAAACTCCTGCGCCAACAGGAAATAGGCCGGCGCGAAATCTGGATTGGCTGATATGAAGGCGTTGAGCTTGTCGAGGCGCTGGGCGTCGTCGAACTGCTGGATATGCACGAGCTTGATCGACAGCGCCTTGCCCTTGTCGGCAAGCGCGCCGAACACCTCGCGCGCGCCGGCCTTGCCGTCCTGCACCCGAAGCAGCGTGGCAAAGCGCGTATAGGGGTCGATGGCGTCGACGTCGAAGCCGGCAAAGGCGAGGTAGGAGCGCCGCGCATTGAGCATGTCGCCGGACAACTCGTAGACGCGGGCATTGTGGTAGAACTCGTCCGGCCGCTTCGGCTCGGCGATCGCCCCGCCCTGCGCGGCCAAGGCGGCAAAGCCCTTGGCGATGATGTCGATCGAGGCGGCGATCTGCACGGTCGTCGCTTGCAGCTTCTCGGTCTGGGCCTGCTGCTGCGCCTGGCCGGCGACCAGCGTCTCGGTCTCCTTCTTCACCTCGTCGGTGGTCTTCTGCACTTCCGCCGTCCGCTCAGTCTGCTGCTGCTGGACGGACGCGATCTCGTCGGTCTTTTTCGCCACCGTGTCGGTCGACTGCTTGACCGCCTCCACCGTCTTTTGCGTCTGCGTGACGGTCTGCTCGATCTTCGCAACTTTCTCGGTAACGATGCCCATCGACTGCTGCAACCCGGCAATGGCCGGCACCAGGCTGGCGATCACCCCGTGCTGGGCGTTGGTCTGCTGCTGCAGGCCGTAGACGCCGCCGGCGACGGCCGCCGCACTGGTGGCGAAGATCAAGGCCGGCAGCGCCTTGGCCGCCAGCACCAGCCGGAGCACGATGGCAATGGCGATGATGATTGCGGCGACCGCGGCGACCAGCGCGATATAGGCGGCGAACGGCGCCAGCGGATTGAGGATGTCGGATACGGCACCCCCGACAAAGGCGACGCTGCCGGCCCATTTGCCGGTGCGGCTGAGTGATGCCCTGATAAGCGAGGGCGCAGCGCCCCCGGCCCCGATGTTCGTCATGCCAAGCCCCCAAGCCCTCGATACCACGCCCCTTCCCACGGGAAACGCGGCCTTGGCAAGCAAAGACACGGGAAAACCGGCGTTTTCGGGGCGGATGCCAAGCTTGCGAGGCTCGACAATCCTGGGGCTAACCGGCATTAACCAAATGGACGCAACAGCCGCGTTACGTTAGCGTCGTCTCATCTCAGCAACAGCCGACCCAGAACAGTCCAGCCCTTGTCCTACCTGCGTCCCCTTCCGCTCATCCAGAGAGTTTTTGCGGCACTAGCCCTGCTGGTGCTGCTGGCCGGCTGCGCCACGACGCCGCCCGACAGCGTGCTGGCCGTGCCGGCGCCGGCGCAGAAATATGCGGCCATCGTGGTTGACGCCAGGACCGGCAAGCAGCTGTTCGAGGTCAGCTCGACGGCGCAGCGCTACCCCGCCTCGCTGACCAAGATGATGACGCTGTATCTTTTGTTCGAGGCGCTGGACTCCGGCCGCGTCAGCAAGCAGACGCAGATCCCGGTGTCGGACCATGCCGCCTCGCAGCCGCCGACCAAGATGCGCTTCCGGCGCGGCGAGAGCATCGACGTCGATTCCGCGATCCGCGCCATCGTCGTCAAATCGGCCAATGACGTGGCGGTGGCGGTCGGCGAATATCTCGGCGGCTCGGAGGATCAGTTCGCCGCCATGATGACATCCAAGGCGCGCCAGCTCGGCATGACCAGCACGACCTTCCGCAACGCGTCGGGCCTGCCCGACGATGGCCAGATGACGACGGCGCGCGACATGGCGGTGCTCGGCATGGCGCTGCATCAGCGCTTTCCCCAGCAGTTCCACTATTTCTCCGAAAGCGACTTCATGTTCCGCGGCCGGCTGGTGCGCGGCCACAACGACATGCTCGGCCGCGTGCGCGGCGTCGACGGCATCAAGACCGGCTACATCAGGGCGTCCGGCTTCAACATCGTCACCTCCTACAATGCCGACGGCCGCAATTTGATCGTCGTGGTGATGGGCGCCGACTCAGCCCGCCAGCGCAACGACCATGTCGAAGCGCTGATCCAGCGCAGCCTGTCGCCGACCACGGACGGCGCCAAGACCAGGCTGATGTTCGCGGAACAGTGAGGAGTGGTCCGCGTAGCGGACAAAAAGCCAATTGCTTGGCTTTTTGAACGACGAACGCCCTGAGCCTGCGAAGGGCGAGCTGCCGGTAGCAAGCATCGCGCTTGGCTGCGCGGGGATGGATGTCGATAGGAATTTTTTCTTGACCCTGAGGGCAGCTATGCTACTATTTTCGGTATGGTGCTGAGTCGCGCCAATTGATCGACTGGAAACGTGACCCGCCCGCAAGGCGGGTTTTTTGTTGCCCGCCGCCCTGCAGAACCTTGTGCACGTTGGCGGGGACAGCGCCCCTCTGTCCTGCCGGATCTTCGTCGCTCGGAAAGCCAAGCAATTGGCTTTCCACCCGCTACGCGGACCGCTCCTCAACCCCCGCAGGGGGGAGATTGGCAGCTTCGGCGCTCCGCTCACTCCTGTGACGGTGGAAATTGGCGAAAGCCGGGACAACAGCCAATCTCCCCCCTTGAGGGGGAGATGTCCGGCAGGACAGAGGGGGGTGATTGCCGCAAACATCGGGCAAGTTCTTCCCGCTCCGGCCAATCTGGAACGTCTCCACCCGCCCTGAGAGGCGAGCCGCCGCCAGCCACATCGCCTTCTCCGATCAAAAACACTTGTCCGGCCTGCGAAATCCGTGCCCGGCGCTGGCTATGCGCCGCCACCTCTGTCTATCGTCGCCCAGCACCCTCAGGAGCCCACCATGAGCACCGTCCCCAAAACGCCCGAACAGGCGGCAGACAATCAGAACGATGACGGCGGCGAGTATTTCGAGGCGCCGATCGTCGGTGAGCTGGAGGCCGATCCGGTATCGGACGAACACTTCGACACGCCCGAAGTGCCGGACTCCGACCCCGCTGGTCCAGGCGCCCACCGTGGCAAGCCGAAGAAAAAGCCGTCGGCGATATCGGGCCGCAAATTCCGCAAGCGCGATCTGGTGCGCATCGACACGCTGCGCCCGAGCCTCGCTGACCGCATCCGCTCGGACCATCCCGACCTGCCGGCGGGCGCCCGCATCAGCCGCGCCGAGCTCGGCCGCTACCGCATGCGCTACATGGAGGAGTTGCTGCAGCAGGAGCACGGCGAATTCTCCGAGCTCGACCGTCAGGTGGTCGAATCGATCGCCAGGCAGGACACGATTTCCGAAAACTCGGAAGAAGAATTCGAGGAGCACCGCACCTTCGCCGACCGCGTCTCCGACAACATGGCGGCATTCGGCGGCAGCTGGTGGTTCCTGATCTCGTTCGGCAGCGTGCTTCTGGTGTGGATCGGCATCAATCTGGTCGCCGGCATGAGCGCCGCTTTCGATCCCTATCCCTTCATCCTGCTCAACCTGCTGCTCTCCTGCATTGCCGCCATCCAGGCGCCGATCATCATGATGAGCCAGCGGCGGCAGGAGTCCAAGGACCGCCTGCGCTCCTTCAACGACTACCGCGTCAACCTCAAGGCCGAGCTCGAAGTGCGCCATCTGCACGAAAAACTCGACTACCTCATCTCGCGCCAATGGACGCGCCTGGCCGAAATGCAGCAGATGCAGCTGGACGCGATGCACGAACTGGCGGGCGCTAAGAAGCCGAAGCGGGCGGTGCGTGGAAGGCGGACGGTGAAGGCGGGGGCGGAAACCTCATAGGCCGCAGCCCGGACGCATCGAGCCAAGTCGCTACGCCAATCTCCAATTGCCCGTTGAAGCCCGCCCCGGCTTCCGCTAAGAAGCCGTGACTTGCCGGTTCACCGGCTGGTTCGTTTTCCGGATTCCGGAAAGCACCCGTAGCTCAGCTGGATAGAGCGCTGCCCTCCGAAGGCAGAGGTCACAGGTTCGAATCCTGTCGGGTGCGCCAAAACCATCATCGTTTCCCTGCGACGATATAGCTGCCGAATTGGCGCCTACGCGACGAGCGGGGAATAGCCTGCGAGCGAAAAAGCGTAGAAACGGCGGCGTTAGGCAGTAAAGAGTTCGAATCTCTTCAGATTGGCGGAGTTCCGACGCGGCCGGAGCGGCGTTCCAAGCGGTGATTGATGTGGATGGTGCCGACGACGATCTGACAGCGAGCTCCCGACAGGCGAGCATCATTTATTTGTATCAGATCATGGATCGAGGTCAGCAGGCGCTCATACCACTTGGTCGGCGTGTGTCAGTCACTCGAAACCTGCTTCGGTTTTCCGGCATCCGCGGCATTGTCCCCATGCGCAGCGGCCTTCCCGGGTTCAGGAAAGCATTTCGACGCGCAGCGGATGTTCTCCGCGCGTCAGAAGGGGCGCCGGGCCCTGGTCCAGTCGCCCGAGCCGGATCAGGCCGCGCGACCAGCGGTAGGGACCATGAAACATCGCCAGATTGCCCCAGGGGGCGTAGTAGCAGAGATCGCCAGTCGCCTCGTTGCCGAAGCGACCGCTGCCTTCCTCGGTGAGCTTGCGCGGCAGGTAGGCGATCTTCTCGTTGGTCGAATAGTCGTCGATCGTCAGATCCAGCGGCAGGATCGAGACCAGATCGTGCGCGGAAGGATTGTCCTCCAGCGTCGCCGTGAAATCCTGATCCCCGAAGATGAATCTAAGGCGCATGGTGGCTCCTTTCCTATCCGTGGCTGCGTCGGTCTGAGAGCGCACCGAAGAGGGGAGCGCGAGGCTGGCAGCACCTGCCAGCAAGGTGCGGCGTGAAAGCCATACGGCGGCGCGTGTCATTTAAAGTCTCCCGGTCGGTGCGGCCATGTCCATCGTTCCTGCACACGGCCGCACCCTTCGACGATACGACCTGGTCAGGCAGCGAGATGCTGGTTGAAGAAGCTGGTCAGCTTGTCGAACGGGATCACGTCCACCTTGTCGTAAAGATCGGTGTGGCTGGCGCCTGGAATGATCATGAGTTCCTTCGGCTCCGCCGCTGCCGCGAAGGCGGTTTCGCTGAAGTAGCGCGAATGGGCCTTTTCGCCATGGATGAACAGGATCGGGCGCGGCGAGATTTCAGCGATGTAGGTCAGGATCGGCATATTCATGAACGACAGCGGCGTGGTCTGCGTCCAGGAATTGCCTGAGTTGACCGCGCGCGCATGGTAGCCGCGCGGCGTCCTGTAATAGTCATGGTAGTCGACCAGGAACTGCGCCTCGCCGCCGTGCAGGTCGTTGTAGGGTGGTTGATAGGCTGGCGCGCCGTTTTCCGCATCCGTCCAACGCTGCCGACCCAGTTGCTCCAATGTCTGTGCGCGCTGTTCGGGGGTCACGCTGTCGTTGTAGCCCTTCGACATAACACGGGTCATGTCGTACATGGTGCTCGCCACCACGGCCTTGACGCGCTTGTCTGCGGCGACGGCATTCAAAGCCATGCCGCCCCAGCCGCAGATGCCGATGACGCCGATGCGCTCACGGTCGACGGCGGCGTGCAGGCCGAGATAGTCGACGGCCGCGCTGAAATCCTCGGTGTTGATGTCCGGCGAAGCGAGATTGCGCGGCTCGCCGCCGCTTTCGCCGGTGTAGGACGGATCGAAAGCCAGTGCGACGAAGCCGCGCTCGGCCATCGTCTGCGCGTAAAGGCCAGAGGATTGTTCCTTAACAGCGCCGAACGGACCGCCGACGGCAAGCGCCGGCAGACGTCCGCCGGCCCGGTCCTTCGGCAGATAGAGATCACCCGACAGTGTGATGCCGTAGCGGTTCTTGAACGTGATCTTCTCGTGATCGATCTTATCGCTGAGCGGAAAGACCTTATCCCATTCCTTTGACATATTCTGAGCCTTTGCTTTGAAGGGGTTGGATATTGAAACTGCACCGAAGGCGGCGACGCCTGCGCCGGTCAACTTCAACAGTTCGCGCCGGTGGATGACGCTTGCCGAATTTTTCGTGTCAGGGGTATTCATGGGCATTTCCGATCTCCTGTTGGTATGAATTGGGATTGGGCAGTTCGTTGAACGAACGTCAGTGCGGGGCGTCCGGGCTTCAGCAACCGCCGGCCATTGCCGATCAGGGCGATTGCAAGGCCGGCGAGAACCACGCTGCCGGCGAAGGTCGCGAAGACCGTCATGCCATCCAGCAGCAGCCCGCCGACCACGGCACCGAGCAGGATCGACGCCTGGATGGCTGCGACCATCAGGCTTCCGGCGGCTTCCGGCGCATCGTCCGCGTTTTGGGACATCCACGTCATCCAGATCACAGACATTGCGGTGTTCGCCGCGCCCCAGAGAGCAAGGAAGAGGCCGGCGGCGGCTACCGAACCGCCGAGAAGCAGGAGCCCCAGCGTGCAGCCGCCCATCAGCAGCGCGGGCAACCGCAGCAGCGGTGCGACATTGCCGCTCACGAAACGCCCTGTCGCCCATGTTCCGAGGAAGCCCGCACAGCCCAGTACAAGCAACAGGATCGAGAGCGTCCCCACGTTGACGCCCGTCACCTGCTCCAGGAAGGGGCGCAGATAGGTGAACATGGTGAAGGCCGAGCCCCAGGATAACATCGAGGCAATAAGGCCGCGCAGGAAATGGGGGCGCTTCAGCAGGCCGAACATCGTCCGGAAATCCTGCCGCTGGCGCGCGGGCAACGACGGCAGCGCGATCAAGTGCCAGACGAGGTTGATGGCGACGATTGGCGTCAGCGCCCAGAACACCGCGCGCCAGCCGAACACGGCGCCGAGATAGCTGCCGATCGGCGCGGCGAAGGCCGCAGCGATCGCCTGTCCGCCATACATCAAGGCGAGCGCGCGCGGCACATCCCTTTCAGGGACCAGCCGCATGATGACGGCGGTGGCCAGTGCCCAGAAGCCGCCGATGCAGATGCCCAACAGGCCTCGACTGAGCATCAGCACGGAGAAATTCGGGGCCGCCGCAACCAGAACCAGTGACAACAGCATGAAAGCCGTCATCGCGACCAGAACCCATTTGCGGTTCAGCGTTCCAGCGGCAGTGGTGATGACCATGCTCGCCGCTATGGCGAAAAGACCGCTGATCGAGATCGCCTGTCCGGTCTGTCCCTCAGTTGCGCGCAATCCTTCGGCCATGGGGGTGAGCAGGCTGACCGGCATGAATTCCGAGGCGATCAGCATTGCCACACACAGTGCCATCGAAAGAACCGCGCCCCAGGCGGCGTCCGGTTTGCTATCCGCATCGGTTGCGGCGGCAATCGCCATGTCGTTTGCTCCTGCTGAATTGTTGCAACGCAAAACTAGTGGCTTTGCCATAAAGCGATTAGCCATCGAAATTCGCATGAACTAATCGACCACATCGAATAATGTGCTGCGGCATGGCAAACGAGAGAAGCTCATGGCCAAAACCGACCTCAATCAACTGACGTGGTTTCAGGCCGTCGCCGAGGAGCGCAGCTTCACCAAGGCGGCGGCAAAGCTCGGCGTCGCGCAGTCGACGCTCAGTCACAGGATCAAGCAGCTCGAAGCGCAAATGGGCATACGCCTCCTGACCCGCACCACGCGCAATGTCGCGACGACCGCCGCAGGCGAGCGGCTGTTACAGACGATCGCCCCGCGCATCGGCGAAATCGAGGATGAGATCGCCGCGTTGATGGCGTTTCGTGAAAAACCCTCGGGCTCGATCAGGCTGACGCTGTCCGACCACGCGCTTGAAAGCGTGGTTTGGCCCAAGCTGAAGCCGATCCTCAGCGCCTATCCCGATATCGGTGTCGAACTGATCCTGGACAGCACGTTCCGCAACATCGTCGAGGAGGGCTTCGACGCGGGCGTCCGGTTGGGAGAGAGCGTCGAGAAGGACATGATCGCGGTCCGAATTGGTCCGGACTGGCGTTTGGTGGCCGTGGCTTCTCCCGACTATTTCGCCGCGCGTGGTGTGCCTGAGCACCCACAGGACCTGATCCGCCACGTCTGCATCAATATGCGTCACGAGACCGCCGGCGGTCTTTATGCATGGGAGTTCGAGAAGGATGGGCAGGCGTTGCGCGTCCGGGTAAACGGCCAGCTGACCTTCAACAATTCCTACGCCATGATCGACGCAGCCGTGCACCGCTACGGCATCGCCTATGTGCCCGAGAACATCGTGGAGCAGCACATCGCCTCGGGCCTGCTGGTGCAGGTTCTCGATGATTGGTCGCCCTTCTTCGACGGTTATTTCCTTTATTATCCGAGCCGTCGTCAGAATCTTCCCGCGTTCAAGGTCATCGTCGACGCGCTACGACATCGGAATTGAGACAAGAGGATCTAACCCGCGCGATTGGCTCACGCTGAGTCCGTTTCGCCCCGCTCGCATAGCACCCACCTGCGGAAGACACGGTATTTTCCGGATCTCGGGCATCAAGATCGTCCTTCCCACGCCCGCTCTATCGCCACGCCTCGTTCGGCTCGTCTTCGCACGTCGAGAACGCACAGCGGGCGGGATGTTGCAGAGCAAATCTTCGCAGCGCCATCACCCCAATGTGCGTGGTAAGACCGCGACAGGCGCAACCAGCGGAGCCTGATTTGACCATGACCTTTACCCCCATCAAGCGCGCTTTGATCACCGGGGCCGGAGCGGCCGACGGCATCGGTTTCGCCATTGCCCGCCAGCTCGGCCATGCCGGCCATGCCGGCCATGCCGTTTTTCTCACCGGTGCCAGTGAGCGTGTGCTCGATCGCGCCGTTGAGCTCCGTGCAGAAGGCATCGACGCCAAGGCCGTGGTCGCCGATCTCACCATAGCTGCCGATGTCGCGCGGTTGCGGGCTGATGTCGGCGCGGTCGATATCGTTGTCAACAATGCCGGCATGGGCTCGCTGGCATCGCCATCGGTCGACAAGGCGTTTCTCGCCATGACCGAGGCCGACTGGGACCATGGGATCGACGTCAGCCTGAAGACGGCATTCCTCGTCACCAAGGCGTTTCTGCCGGCGATGGTCGAAGCGGGCTATGGGCGTATCGTCAATGTGGCGTCAGTCACCGGACCGCTGGTGTCTTTCGAAGGCACATCAGCCTATTCCGCCGCCAAGGCCGGCATGGTCGGCCTGACACGCACGCTGGCGCTCGAAGTGGCGAAAAACGGCATCACGGCCAACGCCGTGGCTCCCGGCTGGATCGAAACAGGGTCGTCGAGCGAGATGGAGCGGCAAGCCGCCCTGAATACGCCGCCGGCGCGGGCCGGGCGACCGGATGAGGTGGCCGCCGCGGTCGTGTTCCTGGCCTCGGAAGGCGCCAGCTATGTCAACGGCGCCCTGCTGGTGGTCGATGGCGGCAACAGCCTTCAGGAGCGCAAGGGCTGAAGCCGTCCAACGCGTCGGGTGCGAGAATTCAGCCTTTGCCCGAGCTTTTGCCTGCCCCCGGCGCTTCCGGCCTGAGATAGACGGCCAAGCAGCAGCAACAGATCGCCAAGCCCGCGACTGGATATTTCAGGGCGACCAGCCCCGCCAGCGCGAATAGGCAGAGCGTCGCGAGCGACCGGATGCGCATGCGCTTGCGCACCGCGAGCGGAACCGCGTTCTCCGGCATCGGGTCGATGAGTTCGCGGATCAGAAGAATGTAGGTCAGGTTCACCAGGAAGAAGACGGCGGCATAGAAGGCGACCGGCTGCGGCGCCAGCTCGCTGACCGCCATCCACGCGGTCGCCAGCGGCAGCAGCGAAACCGAGAACAGATGTGCGAAATTGTACCACATCAGGCTGGCTGTCGCCTCCCTGGCGTGGCGTAACAGATGATGATGGTTCGCCCAGACGATGGCGATGAAGAGATAGCTGACGCTGTAGCTCAGCCATGTCGGCCAGAGCTCCAGAAGCGCCTTGAACGTCGGCAACTCCGGCGGGCGCAAGTCGAGGACCAGCACCGTGATGAGGACGGCGAACACGCCATCCGAAAATGCGCTCAACCGATCGAGCCCTGTCGAGGGAAGCACTGGACCGTCCTCGTCGCAGTTCGTGAGACATATAGTAGTGCTGTCGATAGCAATATCCATGGCCGCTCGGACCATCTGACGCCGCCCACCAGCGCCGCTCAGGACGCCTTGGCCAGAAAACTCTGGTAGTCCGATTTCGCCTGCAGCAGGCGCAGCACATTGTCGCGCGAGCCCCTTACGTGGGCGCGGGCCAGCGTGCCGGCTCGGGCGGCATCGCCGGCGCAGATCGCCTCGACGATCTCGGCATGCTCGTCGCGGGCGATCTTCCATTCGTCGAGCCACAACAGTTCGGTCCAGACATAGTGCTGGCACTTGTCGAGGATGCCGCACAGCATGCCATGCAGCATCGCATTGCCGCTGATTTCGGCGATGACGCGGTGCAGGTCGATGCCGACTTCGAGCTCCTGGAATTTTTCGCGCGTGGTGCGCTCCGGAATGGCGGCCAGCCGCTCGCATTCGGCCAGCATGGCACGCAGCCGCGCCTTGTCCTGTTCCGTCGCAGCAGCGGCGGCCAGTGCCGTCGCGTGGCCGTCGAGCAGTTCGCGGATCTCGAAGGCCTCGCGGAACATGTTGATGTCGAACTCGGTGACGACATAGCCCTGGCGCGGCCGGCCGGTGACCAGGCCGTCGCGCTCGAGGCGGTTGAAGGCCTCGCGCACCGGGGTGCGGCTGACAGTCAGCTTCGCCGCGATGTCGTTTTCGGTGACGCGTGAGCCCGGCGGAATCTGGCCGGTCACGATCATCGCCTTGAGCGCGGAATAGACCGAGTCGCGCAGCGTGTTTTTGGTTTCCTTGGCCAAGTTCCGTTTCCAGTTCTCCGGTCTTTCCGCCGGCATATGTTCTCACGCATAGCTGTATTCAAAGTCGGCGCGGTTTGCCACGCCCCGGCGCCCCATCTCCCAGCCCGGGTCGACGACCCCAGGCGCGCCGATCGGTGTTGACATCGCTGATCCCGAAGCTACACTCAAAATTGTATACAAAATAGCATGCGAAATCAAAAACAATGGGAACACCGGTGGAGAGCCGAAAATGAACAGGACCAGAAGCATCAGCGTTGTCGCGGTGGCCGCCCTCATGGCAGCGGTCGCGGCCCCCGCCGTGGCGGGCGACACCATCACCGTCGCCTCGTGGGGCGGCACCTACCAGGAAGCGCAGACCAAGGCGTTCTTCAAGCCGACAACCGACGCGCTCGGCATCACCATCAAGGAGGACACCACCAACGGCCTCGACGACGTACGGCTGCAGGTGACCGGCAATGCAGTGAAATGGGACATCACCGAACTTGGCGCCGACGAATGCGCGCGCGGTTCGAAGGAAGGGCTGTTCGAAAAGCTCGACTACGGCATCATCGATAAGACCGGCATCAACCCGAAGCTTGTCCACGATGACTGGGTCGGCATTTCCTACACCTCCGTCGTGCTGATCTATCGGACCGACGTGTTCGGCGACAAAGGCCCCAAGACCTGGGCCGACTTCTGGAACGTGGAAAAGTTTCCGGGACGGCGCGCGTTGAGCGGCAGCCAGGCGACCGAAACGCTGAGCGTCGCGGCTCTCGCCTCGGGCCTGCCGATCGACAAGGTCTATCCCGTGGATGTCGACGGCGCGCTGAAATCCGTCGACAAGATCCGTGGCCATGTCGACGCCTGGTGGACCTCCGGCGCGCAGGCCATGCAACTGGTGAAAGACGGCGAAGTCGACATGGCGAGCATCTGGAACGGCCGCGCCGGCACCTTGA
Source organism: Mesorhizobium sp. M7A.F.Ca.US.007.01.2.1 (assembly GCF_003998165.1). NCBI lineage: Bacteria > Pseudomonadati > Pseudomonadota > Alphaproteobacteria > Hyphomicrobiales > Phyllobacteriaceae > Mesorhizobium > Mesorhizobium sp. M7A.F.Ca.US.007.01.2.1. Next base: position 59,124 of record NZ_RZQP01000008.1, read on the forward strand.
AGAAGGAAGGCGCGCCGGTCAGTTTCTCCTTCGATCAGGGCGTGCTGACCGCCGACTGCATGGTCATCCCCAAGGGTGCCAAGAACAAGGAAGCCGCGATGAAGGCGCTTGCGATGTTCGTCAGCCCGCAGCTGCAGGCCAATCTGCCGCTCTACGTCGACAATGGCCCAGTAAACGAGAAGGCTTTCGAGACCGGCAAGATCCCGCAGGACAGGATCAAGGACATCAATTCGGCGCCCGAAAACGTCAAGAAACAGGTGCTGCAGGACGCCGAGTTCTGGCGCGACAATCTGATCGAGGCGACGGAGAAGTTCAACAATCTGATCCAGCAATAGGCTGCGGACACAAGCTTACGGCGGGCAGCGTAACCAGCCACTGCCTCGCCACCTGTTCTCTGCGGCTAAGGAGCGAAAAATCTTGTCCATTGCGCCATCCGCGTTGCCCATCGGCATGCGCGGGATCGAGAAACGATTTGGCAGCGTGCCTGTGCTGCGCGACCTTAACCTCGATGTCAAGGCCGGCGAATTCCTGACGCTGCTCGGCCCTTCCGGTTCCGGCAAGACGACGCTGCTGATGATCCTGGCCGGTTTCGTGCGGGCCAATGCCGGCTCGATCAAGGTCGGCGGCGACGAGATCATCACCACGCCGCCGCACAAGCGCAACATCGGCATGGTGTTCCAGAACTACGCGCTGTTTCCGCACATGAACGTCTTCCACAACATCGCCTTTCCGCTGAAGCAGCGCGGCGTCGCCGCCGCCGAGACGGCCGAACGTGTCGAGAAGGCGCTCGATCTGGTGAAATTGCAGGGCCTGGGCGAGCGCCGGGTCGACCAGCTCTCCGGCGGCCAGCGACAGCGTGTGGCGCTGGCGCGCGCCATCGTCTTCGAGCCGCGCATCGTGCTGATGGACGAACCCTTGTCGGCGCTCGACAAGGGCCTGCGCGAGCACATGCAGATCGAGCTGCGCGCCCTGCATCGCCGGCTCGGCATGACCACCGTCTATGTCACGCACGACCAGCGCGAAGCCATAACCATGTCCGACCGCATCGCGGTCATGAACGCCGGGCGCATCGAACAACTCGACAAGCCTGAAACCCTCTACGCCAGGCCGCAAACGCGATTTGTAGCCGGCTTCATCGGCGAATCGAATTTCATTCCGGTCGAGTGCCGCAACGGCTCCGTCTGGTACGAGGACCGGAGAATCCACACCGCGGCACCAGTGCCGGCGGCAGGCCAGCACCTGATGGTGGTGCGGCCGGAAAAGCTGCGGCTCCTGGCAGACGCCGAACCGACAAGCGGCGTCAACGTGCTCGAGGCGAAAGTCAGCGACATCATCTATCAGGGCGACAGCTTCGTCTGCTACGCGGCGTTGCGCGACGGCCGCCAGCTGACTTTGCGCGACTATTGCCGCAGCGATGTGCTGGCCAAAATGCCGGCGCCCGGCCAGCCAGTCTCATTCGGTCTCGATGCGCAGGACACGATCCTGGTGGCGGCAGACTGATGAGCGCGCAGCCCGCCCTCATGGAAGAGATCGGCAGCGCCGCAGGCCGGGAGTTCAACACGCAGGGACTTCACGCCGACGCCCGGCGTGAATCACTACGGCTGCTGGCGCTGTTGTCGCCAAGCCTGCTTCTGGTCTTCGCCATCATCATCGTGCCGATCGGCTGGCTGTTCTGGCTGTCGCTGTTCGACGAAGCGGGCGGCTTCAGCGCCGCCAATTATGCGCGATTCTTCGAGCAGGCCTCCTACATCAAGACCTTCATCACCACCTTCAAGGTCGCCTTCATCGTCACCGGCGCCTGCGTGCTGCTCGGCTATCCCTTGGCCTACATGCTGTCGCAACTGCCGCGGCGGGCGGCGTCGATCTGCCTGATCTTCGTCATCCTGCCGTTCTGGACATCGGTGCTGGTGCGCACCTATGCCTGGCTGGTGATCCTGCAGCGCAAGGGACTGATCAACAGCTGGCTGATCGATCTCGGAATCATCAGCCAGCCGCTATCGCTTGCCAACAATTTTTCCGGCGTCGTCATCGGCATGACGCATATCTTGCTGCCGTTCCTGGTGCTGCCGCTCTACGCCTCGATGAAGACCATCGACACCGACTGCCTGCGCGCCGGCATGAATCTCGGCGCCGGCCCGGCTGCCACCTTCCGGCAGATCTTCTTTCCGCTGTCGCTGCCAGGCCTCGCCTCGGGCGTGGTCATCGTCTTCGTGCTCTGCCTGGGCTTCTTCGTCACGCCGGCTTTGATGGGCGGCGGCAAGGTCATCATGTGGGCGATGCGCATGGAACAGACCACCAGCCTCTATTCAAACTGGGGCGCGGGTGCAGCACTGGGCGTGGTGCTGCTGGTGGTGACGCTGGCGCTTCTCGGCCTGTTCCAGTGGCTGCTCGGCGCGCGGGCCACCGGCGTGTGGAGTTCGAGATGAGTAGGGATCTCGGCCTGCCCATCTCGCACCGGCAACGCCTATGGCTCTATTGCCTCGGCGGCCTCGTGCTGCTGTTCCTGATCGCACCGTCGATCATCATCGTCATCATGTCGTTTTCCGATTCGACGCTGCTGCAATTCCCGCCGCAGCAATGGTCGCTGCGCTGGTACCAGGCCTATTTCGGGTCGCTGGAGTGGCGCGATGCCACGATCGTCTCGGTCAAGGTGGCTGTCATGACAGTGCTGGTGGCGACACCGCTCGGCACCGCGGCCGCCTATGCCATCAACCGGGGCACGCTGCGCTTCAACGGCACCATCAACGCGCTGCTGACGGCGTCGCTCATCGTCCCTGTGATCCTGATCGGCATCGGCACCTTCTTCCTCTATGCGCGCATCGGCCTCAACAACACGCTGACCGGCCTGGTCATCGCGCATACGGTGCAGGCGCTGCCGTTGGTGGTGCTGACCGTGCTGTCTGGATTGCGCTCCTACGACATGAACCAGGAGCGCGTGGCGCGCAGCCTTGGCGCCGGCCGCGTCGCCGCCTTCTGGCAGGTGACGATGCCGCAGATCCGCTTCTCGATTGTCTCGGGCGCGCTGTTTGCCTTCATTACGTCCTTCGATGAGGTGGTGGTTTCGCTGTTCATCTCGGGTGGCGAGACGACGACATTGACGCGCCGTATGTTCAATGCGCTGCGCGACCAGATCGACCCGACGATCGCCGCCATCTCGACCTGCCTGATCGTTCTGTCGGTCGTGCTGTTGTCGGTTGCGCAGATCTTCGGCCGGCGGCATTGATTTCACCAGATCAATTCGCAGAAGTGACCAATTTGCAGAAGTGACTAGGGGATATTCAGACAGAATGCGTGATTTCCAGTTTCCCGGCCGCTCGCCGGTTCGTGCCACCGAGGCGGTTGCCGCGACCTCGCATCCGCTTGCAACGCTTGCGGCCATCGACATGCTGCGCTCCGGCGGCAATGCCATGGACGCCGCGGTCTGCGCCGCCGCCGTGCAGGGTGTGGTCGAGCCGCAATCGACGGGCATCGGTGGCGACTGCTTCGTGCTTTATTCTCCCGGAGGACAAGGCAATGTGCTGGCCTTCAACGGCTCCGGCCGGGCGCCGGCCAGGGCGACGGTCGGCTGGTATCTCGAAAAAGGCTTCGACCGCATCCCGCTGCAGGGTCCGCATGCGGTCACCGTACCGGGCGCCGTCGACGCCTGGAGCCGCCTGCTCGAAGACCATGGCCGCAAGGGCCTTGCCGAGGCGCTGGCCCCGGCCATTCACTATGCCGAGAACGGCTATGTCGTGCACGACCGCGTCGCCTTCGACTGGGCCGAGCCGGAGACCGACCTGTCGGCCGACGAGCATGCCGCGCGCATCTTCCTGCCCGGCGGCAGGGCGCCGAAGGCGGGTGACGTCCATCGGCAGCCGGAACTGGCGGCGACCTTGCGCATCATCGCCAAACACGGCCGGTCCGGTTTCTACGAAGGCGCGGTCGCCGACGATATGGTGAGCCGGCTTAACGAATTGGGCGGACTTCATACGGCCGAGGATTTTGCCGCGACCAGAGGCGACTATGTGGCGCCGGTCAGCACCTCCTATGGCGGCCATGAGATCCACCAGATGCCGCCGAACAATCAGGGGCTGACGGCGCTTTTGATGCTCAATTTGCTGTCGGGCTTCGAGCTTGGCGGGCTCGACCCCAATGGCGCCGAACGCCTGCATCTGGAGATCGAGGCCGGACGCCTGGCTTACCGCGACCGCGACCGCTATGTCGGCGACCAGGACCATGTCCCGGTGCCCCTGAAGCAGCTCCTGTCCGGCGCCTATGCCGACCGGCTACGCGCCGAGATCGACCGCGACCGCGCCATGACGCATCTGCCGCGCGTCGAGCTGCCCGGCAGCGACACGGTCTATATCTCCATCGTCGACCGCGACCGCAACGCGGTCTCCTTCATCAACTCGACCTATTATTCGTTCGGCAGTGGCGTCGTCGGCCCGAAGACCGGTATCGTGCTGCAGAACCGTGGTTCGAGCTTCCGCCTCGACCCGGCGCATCCGAACGCGATCGCGCCGGGCAAGCGGCCGATGCACACGATCATGCCGGGCATGGCGACGAAGAACGGCCGCGTGGTGATGCCGTTCGGCGTCATGGGCGGCGGTTACCAGCCGTTTGGCCATGTCCACCTGCTCACCAACATGATCGATTTCGGCATGGACCCGCAGCAGGCACTGGATGCGCCGAGGGTGTTTTACAACGATGACACAGTGGAAGCCGAGCGTGGCGTTCCCACTGATGCAACCGAGGGCCTGCGCCGGCGCGGCCACCGCATCGCCGAACCGCATCATCCGCTTGGCGGGGGGCAGGTGGTGCTGATCGACTGGGAGAAGGGGACGCTGACCGGCGCTTCCGATCCGCGCAAGGATGGTTTGGCGCTTGGCTATTGAGGTGATCCGTTGTCCAATGGCGCCCATATCGAGGCAAGCCCGTCAGAAGGGCTCTCGCCAGTAATCGTTCGAAATCCAGCCGGTGATCATGACCCAAACTGAAACCCACGCAGATCTCTCCCGCCGTCTCGCCGCCGGCGCCGACGACGCCCCCGCCATTCTGGCGCCCGACAGGGCAACGCTCAGCCATGGCGGATTGCGCAGCATGATCG